>CALYQE010000115.1 GCA_945281075.1 uncultured Lactobacillus sp.
TCATTTAAAACAGCAATCTGAGTTTGCATGGTCTCTTGTTCCTGCTTTTGCGCCTTTAAGTCCGTGTATTCAGCAAAATCAGCCACTTGCGCCTGAGCATAGTTAGCCTTTAATTGCAATCCCAGCTCTTTGAGCGCTTTGTTATTTTCGCTTAAATTTGCTTGCAGCCTTGCTTGTTCTTCTTTTTGGTGCCGTTTTTGACGAGCAAGTTGGTCAAGCTGATCAACTGCCGCTAAGACAGAATCAAAGTCGCTAGCAACCTCCTGACGAAGTGCCTGACTGAGCTTATTAGCCAATTGCTTGGTCTGCTCAAGCAGTTCATTCTCCTGCGCAGTTATAGCAGCAGCTTTCTGCTCCTGGAATTGGTATTGCCGCCACGAATTAACCAGGTTGTGAATTTCAATCTCAGTTGGTGCAATTCCGTATTTAGCAGCAAACTCTTTTTGCCGTTGCTCAACCTCCTGGTTGTGTGTTCTCAGCTGGTCTTGCTGCTTCTTAACTTGTTTTTGCTTATTGTAAGCTACCAGCAAGCCACTAGCACCAGCTAATACAACAAGACCACCCAGAAGAGCTGAGGACATCACCATCATAACTATGCCCAAAAGCAAAATTGCGCCGGCACCAGCTAGCCAGAACTTGCCACTATTTTGCTCACTCTGACCTGTCCCCACTTCCAGTTGAGGTATTTCTTGGTATTCTTCTTGCAGTTGCAAAATTTCTGCTTGCTTTAAGTGAGCAATGTGGTCCAACCCTGGATTCAGTGCCTTTAATTGCTCTTTTTCACTGCTGACTTGTTTTTGACTCTGCAAGCAATTGCGATAATCCGTGCGCCACTGTAAGACTTCAGGCTTTGCTTGGATTAAGCGCTCAAAATCACTTTGTTCAGCGTGTTCCTGTTCAAATTGCTCTAAGGCTTGCCGGATTTTTTGCTGCTTTTGCAGTAAAGTTTTTTGCTCAAGTAACAATGTTTGCGCGTTATCATACTGGCTTTGATCAAAATTAACGGGTTTGACTTTTGCCTCCAGGCTAAGCAGTTTTTGATAATTAGGAACCAATTTTTGTAATTGTTGCCGCTGCTCTTGGTGCTTTTGCAGCTTTTGCAACTGCTGCTTATTATTATTCAGTTCTTGCAGCAAGCGTTGATAATCTGCCTGCAATTTCTGATAATCATCAAATTCTTGTTCAGCTTCGTAAACAGCGTTGCGTTCTTGTTTAATTTGCTGCAATAACTGATTGATTGGGGGATTGCTGCCGCCTTTTTTAAAAAGTTCGCCCGCTTTTTTAGCAAACTCATCTCGAAGATTAATCAGTTCATCACTGTTAGCGGCACCTAAATAGTAGATCCGCTCAAGCAAGTCTGCTTGCTGAACTTTACCAACTTTAGCCAGCATGTCTTGATTGAAAATGAAGCTATCAGAGTAAAAGTCACCATCAATATTTTTTATTTGCGCAAAAAAGACATTTTCTGGAACAAGCTCACCGTTGCATTTAACCGTCAATGTGCCTAACTTGGAACCTTTGCCGCTTGCATATAAACGCTCAAGTTCATAGGTATCACCCGTTGGGCTTTCCAAAAAAAGCGAGCCGCCCATTGGACTAACACGCGCTAAGGGCTTGTAATCTTCAAAAAAATCAGAAGTATGTTTGGCCAAGTGAAAACCAAATAGCACTTGTTTAATAAAGGCCACGACGGTGCTTTTGCCCGCTTCATTTTCACCAAAAAAAACATTCAAATCAGCGCTAGGCAAAGTAAAAGTGACATTTGAAAATTGCCCAAAATTGACAATCTTAATCTTGGTTATTTTCATCGCTAATCCCCTTCAATTTGCTATTCACCTTCACTTCAGCCAATTGCTTAATTTCTTGAATAAATTGGTGGTCATCAACTAACTCGCCAGCAAGTTCATCTTTTTTGGCCCAATCATTGCTTAACTTGGCAAATTGTTCAGCATCAAATACTTCCTGCTCGGCCTGCGTAAAATAAGGCTGATCATTTGCAGCAATCTCAAGCTGACTATTGGCGGCAAAGCGAACATCAACTAGTTGTGAGTCATGAGGCAGCTGCTCCGATATCATTTGCCAAAACTCGTCTTCTTGCAGCAGTTCTTTTTCCTTTTCATTTAAAAATTCAGCGCCCACAATTTCAAGGCAAAAATAAGTCGTCTCATCACAAGTTAAATTGGGCAAAATTGCATCACGCAGTTCGCTTTGTCCAATTGGTGCGGCGATCTTCATTGTGGCTTTTTGCCAAACAATCGGCCCGGTCGGCACAAAGGTCAGCTTGGTTTCTTTGGTCTGCTCATTTATTTCGCCCAAATAACAACCCTTGCGACCAGTTTCATTAATATGTCGGCCCTGGAGGTTACCTGGATAAACGATAAGTGGGCTTTCGGACAAAGTTTGCCGCAGATGAATGTGACCTAAAGCAAAATAATCATAATTTAGCTCTTTGAGTTCACTTAGACTAAAAGGTGAATAAACATTTTGCTTACTTTGTCCCGATTTTTCTTGTGCATGCATTAAGCCAAAAGTATATCGCGCACTTCTTGCGGGAAATTGGGCGAGTTTGTCTTCCGTAATATGATTGTTCAAATAGGAAAAACCACTAATTTCATACTCAAACCCACTGACAGTTTGATATGACACAGTTTCAACTTCTTCACCATTGCCCAAAAGCTTAAAATATGGACTTGAAGGAGTCAACAAATCCCGCGCTGCCATGTGGTCGTGATTGCCAAAGATCATGACTACTTGAATTTGAGCCATGGTCAGCCGTTCAATTTGTTGGGCAAAAAAAATCTGGCTGCTTGGATTAGGACGCGCACTATCAAAAGTATCGCCTGCTATCAGAACGAGGTCAACTTTTTCTTTCAAGGCTAAGTCGACTACCTTTGATAACGATTGATTAGGAGCTTCACGAATTAAAGCGGAGCTTTTTGATGGCAAAAAAGATAGTCCTAAAAAGGGACTATCTAGATGCGCATCGGCAAAATGAATAAATTTCATTGCTCGAACTAGTTTCTTAAGCCTTCATAAAGGTCATTAATTGGCTGCGTAATAACCTTTTGAACGTCTTCAACGGTCTTGTACAGGCCTTGTTCAGCCTTCAGCAACTGCAAAATTTGTTCATTTTTTTGAACTTGCTCATTTAGTGACTGATATTCGTCTTGCAATTCTTTGGTCAATTCTTGGCCTTGAGATTGAGCCGTCATTATGGCAGTTTGAATTTTGTCCATTTTTTTAAACAGAGCGAAGCTGTCTTCGTTACTCTTAACGGCTTCAATTGCAGTTTTCAGCGTCTGATATTCATCAATTTTTTGCAAGTCAGAAGCTAATTGATTGGCTGCATCATAAATATTTACCATGGTTAATTTCCTCCTAATTACCGATCAAAAAGACCTTTTAAATCATTATACCATTCATTGAGCTTTTCACCGGCAGATCCAAGGCCCTTTTGGATTTTTTCATCCCAGCCTTTGGTCCAATCTGAATTTGAACCATTATTTTGCAGAATCTGCTTAGGCGCCTGCTCCGTAAACTGATTTTGAGCAGTATATGGTAAGATTCCTTCCATTTCTGCTTTATATAATCTGGTAATTTCCGTTTCAGAAACACCACGCATAAAGTGCTGCCTATTCGTTCGGTCATATCCTACCCAAGTGGCTACCACTACATCAGGCGTGTAGCCAACAATCCATTGGTCTTTTGTCCCAAAGCCATAAGAATTAGGCACTTCCGTTGACCCTGTTTTTCCAGCTACCCGAAAACCATTAGGCTGAGCCGATGTCCCTGTTCCGCCGGCAAAAACGCCAAGCAGCATGGTGGTCATCTCTTTAGCTGTACTTTCAGAAATAATTCGGTGCGAACCAGTATCATGGTTTTCTGCAATCACATTTCCGCTCGCATCAGTTATTTTGGTAATAAAGTAGGAATTGTTAGGTAAATTGCCTTTATTGGCAAAAGCAGAATATGCACGTGCCATTTGCAACGGCGATACTCCAGTGGACAGACCACCTAGGGCCAGAGCGAGGTTTTGATCCTCTTTAGGGATTTTTATTCCAAAATTATTTGCGGACTGAACTCCCCTAGCAACGCCAATTCGGTCAAGCAGCCAAACTGCAGGAACATTTTTACTTTGAGCTAACGCTGAATACATTGGGATCTTATCTGAGTAGCCATTGTCAACGTTATGAGGCTCATAGCCATTTTTACCAAACTTCTGCAACCTGTTTGAAAGCTGCGAATCGTAGTGATAGCCTTGCTGCAAGGCTGGTGCGTACGAAACAATGGGCTTAATTGAGGATCCCGGCTGTCTTTTCATTTGAATAGCTCGGTTATAGCCGCGGAAAACGTGCTTGCCCCGACCGCCAATTACGGCCCGAACCGCACCAGTTCCAGGATCCATGACGATGCTGGCACCTTGGGTTTTGGTTCCGTCTGGCGAACCCTGTGGAAAGAGCCAATCCTGATTGAACTTTTCCTGTAATTGCTTTTGATAGTTCTGATTTAAGGTAGTATAGATGTGCAAGCCCTTATTCATGACGTCTTCTTCTTTAAGTCCATAGCGGCTAATTGCTTCATCAACCACTGCATCAAAAAAGTAAGGGTAGCGATAACCATCTTGGTTGTGATACGTGTCTTTTAAGGTTAAACCTTGGCTTTGAGCGCTTTTAGCTTGCTGCTTGGTCAGTTTATTATTGGCGACCATTAAGTCCAAGACCAAATTACGTCTTGAAAGGGCGTATTTCATGTTGTCGAGCGGATTATACTTACTTGGATTACGCAAAATCGCTGCTAATGAGGCGCCTTCGCCGACTGTTAGTTGGCTGGCATTTTTGCCGAAATACTTTTCACTGGCGTCTTGAACGCCCCAAACACCGTTACCAAAATAGGCATTATTCAGGTACATGGTTAAAATATCTTTTTTGGAATAAACATGCGTTATTTCAACGGCAAAAAAGAGTTCCTCAATTTTACGCGAAAGGGTCTGTTTTTGCGTTAACAAAGCGTTTTTAGCCAACTGCTGCGTAATGGTCGACCCACCACCGGAAATTTGGCCGCGGTGAATAACCATTCCCAATGCCGCACGTGCCATCCCCTTGATACTAAAACCCGGGTTTTTCCAGAATGTCCGGTCCTCAGTTGAAATGACAGCATTTTTGACATTAGGCGAAATTTTATTGTATTCAACAAACGTCCCTTTTTGCGAATAAAGCGATCCCGCCTTGTTAACTTTATAATCGTAAATTGTCGTCGAGGTCGTCGACAAAGACGCTTTTAAATTTGAAATGTTTGAAGTTTTGACTTTGACGGTATAATAAGTACAAACCAAAAATGTTAAGCTGAGCAGGATTAAAATTATCCAACGCCCGATGTAAAAGCGACGATCAAAACGGTGCCACAATGCACCGATGCCGCTTTTCCTTGGTTCATTATTTTCCATTTTATCTGCTCCTTTTAGAAACAACTAAAATTGTATCATATTAAAGAGTATTACCTTGATTTCCAAGAAGATTTAAACAAATATTTATGAGCTATTACTTTACATTTAACTTTCCGCAAGACCTTGAGCCGTGCTCCGTGAATGACATGTTACGCAAACTTTTGCTTCCACGCAAGTGGCGACACTTTTTACGTGTAGAACAAAAAGTTCTTGTTAACCAGCATTACCGCTTTTTTAACCAATTAGTTTATCCCGGAGACAAAGTCGAACTTGAACTCAGTCACGTTGAAACGCTGCAGGGCAACTACCCTGCAAGTGGCAAAAGTCCTGACGTGATCTATGAAGATGACTGTTTTCTAGTCATCAATAAGCCGACTGGGCAAAAAACACACCCTAATCTAAACGAAACCAATACTGCCCTAAATGACTGCTCTACGT
>CALYQE010000116.1 GCA_945281075.1 uncultured Lactobacillus sp.
AGACATGTCTTGAACTTGTGAAGTATCAAATTTACTACCGAGGTTCAAGCTGGTTAGACTGCCGCAATAAAAGAACATGTAAGACATGTCTTGAACTTGTGAAGTATTAAAGCTACTGACGTCCAAGCTGGTTAGACTGCTACAATCTTCGAACATGCCAGACATTTTTTGAACTTGTGAAGTATTAAAGCTACTGACGTCTAAGCTTTTTAGACTGCTGCAATAAAGGAACATATATCTCATTGAAGTAGCTTCAGATGTATCAATCTTCTCCATTCCGCTAATTGAGGTTAAATTTTTTAAGTTACCATTTGTACTCCATGGATCTTTAGCATTAGAAAACAAAAAATCAGCACTGCCAATTATTTTTAGGGGACCTGTGATTTCAACTGTTTTAATACTGAGTGGATTAATGCCAGTAATTTCTCCCAGTCCCTTCGGAGCGGTTTTCGAATTATCCATTGTTCCACCAGGAATGGTTAATAATCCACTGTCGCTATCAAATTGTACCTGCAGCCCATTCCAAGTATAGCTGCTAGCATTAGCTTTGGGTGAAATCACCTGATTATCAGCAGCCTTTGATTCTTCTGGCTGAGCACCTTCTTGTTCAACGGTACGAGTTAAGTAATCATTTGAACTATCAGCTGCAGTTTGACTTTTGGCTGCCTGCTTTGGCTGGATTGGCGCAACTTGATCAGCCTGCTGCAGTGCAGTCTTCTTCTTATCCTTTCCACTCGCTGCTTTTTTGGCCCTTAAACTGATATTAGCCGTTTTGGCAGCGGCTGCTGTCTTGGGCTGAATTGCAAGCAATCCAATTATCATTATGACCAAGATTAGCAGCAGCGCTGTTAGGCGCTTAACCGCCTTGGTTATGGTACCCATATTGATTCTCCCTTTACTATATTAATTAGGTAAAAATTCCTTTGTAACTGTTTACACTTTGTATTCTATCACTATCTTGCTATTTATAAAAATATTATTCTTGCTTATATAAGCTTTTAATATCAACGTTTATATCATCAATTTTATAATTTATTGTTTATATAAAAATAAACACATTATGGGAGGCCCTTGTTATTTTATTTTTTAATGTTGCTAACTTCACTTTTAAAGCAAAAAAGCAAAGCTAAAAGATGGCTTTGCTTGTTGCAGTATTTAAGTTCATAAATTATTTTATGAATTGCTCAATTGCTGGTGATAGTAAACTTTGCTCCATGACCATATCAACTGGACGATATGTTTCGTCGATACACTCTGTCCAATATTCAAGGTGCTTCTTATCAATGTAACTCATTGATTCTTCAACAGCTCTTCCGCCTTCTCCTTGTATTGAATACCAATAAAAGTAGGTATAGCCATCGGGATTTTTTTCCTTGAAGACCGTTTCAACAAACATTTTTTCACCAGCCATTGTTGCGACTGTATCTTGATGATGCTGATTAAGAAAATCCATCCATTCTTGAGCAGCTTGTTCCCGACCCTGTTTGATCCGAAATCGGGTCAATTCAATTTTTATCATTTTAACACTTTCTTGTACTAAAAAAAGACATCAGCACTAAGCTGATGTCTTTGGATCTGCTCGGCAAGAAACCATCTAACAAAGCAGACTTGGAATCACCATCCAATAAACCGCTAAAATATTAACGCTTACTGAATTGTGAAGCTTTACGAGCCTTCTTAAGACCTGGCTTTTTACGTTCAACCATTCTTGGATCACGAGTTAAGAAACCAGCCTTCTTCAAAGGACTACGGAAATCTGGGTCAATTTCAAGCAAAGCACGAGCAATGCCCAAACGGATTGCTCCAGCTTGACCAGAGAAACCTCCACCATTAACATTGACTTTAACGTCATATTGATTTTCAGTTTCTGTCAAAGTCAAAGGTTGCTTCAAATCCTTAACTAAGTTAGGGAATGGGATGTATTGATCAACATCTTTGTTGTTCACAATAATTTTTCCACTGCCTGGTACTAAACGTACACGAGCAACAGCATCTTTACGTCGGCCAGTACCTGCATATGCGACTTGTTGTGCCATTTATGATAACCTCCTAGATTAATTTATTGATGTCTAACTTTTCAGGCTTTTGTGCTTCATGCTTGTGATCTTCGCCAGCATATACATGCATCTTCATGAATTGTTGGTGTCCAAGCGTGTTCTTTGGAAGCATACCCTTAACTGACATTTCAACTAATCTAACTGGGTTGTTAGCAAGCAGTTGACCTGCTGGAGTGGCCTTAATGCCGCCTAAGGAACCTGAATGGTGGTAGTAAATCTTGTCAGTAGCCTTTTTACCAGTCAGTTTTACATTGGCAGCGTTAATAACAATAACGTTATCGCCAGTATCAACATTTGGTGTATATTGAGGCTTGTTCTTACCTCTTAAAATAGTTGCTACTGCAGTAGACAGACGACCTAAAGATACATCTGTTGCGTCAATAACATACCACTTACGTTCAATTTCATTAGGTTTTGCTAATTGTGTAGTACGCAATTTAATTTCCTCCGTTTATACGTTGTTTGAATACAATAAGATTCCGGGGCCTATCGTGGACAAACATACCTAAATAGAATACGTCCTTTTTGCTTAAATGTCAATATAATTCGCGATCAAGGCGATATTTTTTCGGAATATCTTCATAAAAGACGTGGTATAAAAACAAGCCGTTTGCCTGAGCAGTTTCACGCACTTGTTCACGGTCTTGCGCCTTTATCACCCGGGGCAAATCATCAACTGGACGCCTGCCATTTCCAATTTCCAGTAAAGTAGCAACTAAAATGCGCACCATATTATATAAAAAGCCCGAACAGATAAAGTCAAAGACGATTTCATTTGCCTGCTCATTTTTTTGAATATTAACATAGTACATCGTGCGAACCTTGTTTTTAATTTGTCCTCCGCTGGCCGCAAAACTGGTAAAGTCGTGCTTGCCTAGCAAGTCCTTTGCAGCGGTTTGCATTTTTTTGAGGTCAACCGGATAAGGGTAGTGTCCGGTATAAAAGCGTTTAAACGGATCAACAAAACGATCCAAACTGACGCGGTAGCGGTACCACTTTCCTTTAGCGCTATATCTGACGTGAAAATCATCATCAACGATTTCACAGTCTTTAAAGACAATATCAAGTGGCATGATTGAGTTAAGTGCACAAATCATTCTTGGGGCTGGAATGCATGTTTTAGGATAGTCAAAGTTAATGACCTGTCCCAAAGCATGAACGCCAGCATCAGTTCTTCCTGAACCCTCAACAGCCACCTCACAGCCCTTAGTCATCTTCTTGAGGGCAGCTTCAATAGTGCCCTGAACAGTTCGCTGATGAGGTTGAGATTGAAAGCCATGAAACAAATGGCCATCATATGCCAGTGTCATTTTATATCTGGTAGTCATTAGTGTGTCCTAAAAATTATTAACAAAGCGGTTAGCAAAATAAAATAAACTAAATTAATGAGATCAAACTTAGACCATTTCAAAATTCGAAACTTTGTTCTGCCCTGATCACCGCGATAGCCACGGGATTCCATTGCCGTTGACAAGTCAATCGCAGTTTCCAATGAACTAATAAAAAGCGGCACTAAAAGCGGCGTGATTGCTTTGGCCCGAGTTACTAGGCCACCATTATTAAAATCTGCTCCGCGTGAACGTTGCGCGTTCATTATTTTTAATGTTTCATCAAACAGGGTCGGGACAAATCGCAGCGCAATTGACATTACCAATGCAATTTTATCAACCGGTACCCTAAAAAGCTTTAACGGGAGCAAAAGCCACTCGATTGCATCGGCAATTTCCAATGGCATGGTCGTCACCGTCATGACCGTTGAAATTAAAATGATCACGGTAAAACGAATAAAGATAAAGATCGCGTTGGTGATGCCATAGCTTGAAACCACAAATATGCCCCATTGCCAATAAACTTGCCCACCAACCGTGAAGAAAAGCTGTAACAAGGAGGTAAACATAATCAGCCAAATCATTGGCTTGACGCCATCCCAGAATATTTTGGGTTTCAGACCAGTTGCCAGCACCGCCAGCAAGCTAAAAAAAGTTACTATTAGGTAGGTAATCGGATTATTAGCTAAAAAAATCAGTAAAATAAAAGCAATAGTTGCAAGCAGCTTCCCCCGCGGATCCATTCGATAAACTAATGAGTCCCCGGCAATATAGCGACCGATTAATATTTTACTCACATGCTCACCCCTTGATATTTTGCTCTAATTCCTTAATTAAATCACTTTTGGTCAATGGCTGCTTAGTAAAAGAAAAGTTATGCAGCTGACTAGCAAACAACGATGCTTTTGGTTCTTCAAGATAATGCTGTCGAAGCCATTCAGGATTTTGAAAGACCTCCGCCGGGCTATCATGTTTGATTAGTCTGCCATTTTCCATTACTAAGACATCATCAGCGTAATTAACCACATCATCCATATTGTGGGTTACCAAAATTACGGTATGCCCTTCTTTTTGGTAGTCAACGAACAAATTCATCATTTGCTGGCGCGCCCGCGGATCAAGTCCGGCAGCCGGCTCATCCAGGCACAAAATATCCGGTTCATAAGCCATTACTCCTGCAATCGCTACCCGGCGCATTTGACCACCGGAGAGTTCGAAGGGAGACCGTTCCCCAATTTCGCTTGGCAACCCGACCCTAGTCAGCCAAAATTGTGCACTTTCTTTTGCCTTTTCTTCGCTATAACCGAAATTTTTAGGTCCAAAGGCAATGTCATCAAGGACCGTGTTTTCAAATAGCTGCGCCTCAGGAAATTGAAAAACCAAACTGACATGCCGGCGCAAATTCTTCAGTTGCTTATTGGTTGTTTCAGGCGTAATCAAAGTATCCGCAATTTCAATTTGCCCCACGGTGGGCTTTAGTAAAGCGTTAAAATGCTGCATCAAAGTCGATTTACCACTACCCGTGTGACCCACGATCGCTGTGAAGGAGCCATCCTGCAGTTCAAAACTAACATCCTGAAGCCCGAGTTTTTCTAACGGCGAGTCGGGCGAATATGTATATCCTACTTTTTCGAATTTAATTGACATAAGTAATTTACCAACTCTTCTTCCGATCTAATTGTCTGTGGAATTGTGACGTCGTCTTGCCGCAAATCATCGATTACCTGCTGGAAAAACGGCACATCCAAGCCAATTTTCTTCAGCAACTTAACCTGACTGAAGACTTCCGGAGTTGTGCCCTGCGTCAGTAATTTCCCATCGTTCATCACAAGGACATCATCCGCCAAACTAGCCTCATCAATATCGTGGGTAATTGCAATGACCGTTAAGCCGTATTCTTGCATCATTTGACGCACAATTGCTAAGATTTGATCTCTGCCTTGAGGATCAAGCATCGAGGTTGCTTCGTCTAAAATAATAATTTTGGGTTTAATGGCTAAAATACCAGCAATTGCGACGCGCTGCTTTTGTCCTCCTGATAGGTTGGCCGGTTCAGTGTGCGCATACTCACTCATTCCGACCGCTTCAATTGCTTTGGGCACGATTTTGAGCATTTCAGTGCGCGGTACGCCGCGGTTCTCTAATCCAAAAGCAACATCATCAGCAACCGTGGCCCCAACAAATTGATTATCGGGGTTCTGAAAGACAACGCCAACTTTATCCCTGATGTCCCAGACCGTATCATCATTTAACACCGTGCCGTCCACTTCAATCAAAGTAGCAGGATTATCATCTGGAATTAGCAAGCCATTGATTAACCTGATAATCGTTGATTTGCCACTCCCATTATGACCAATAATTGAGGTCCATGAACCGCGTTTAATTTCACAGCTAACGTTATCAATTGCGGGTGAGTCAGACTCAGGATATGTAAAACTAAGATTTTTGATTTTAATAATATTATCG
>CALYQE010000117.1 GCA_945281075.1 uncultured Lactobacillus sp.
AAAATTGCACAAGCAAAGCGGAATCTTTATAATACCTTTATACGGAGGTATTCACATGAATATTGGTATCTTTACGGATACATATTTTCCACAAATCAGTGGAGTAGCAACATCGATCAAAACATTAAAAGAAGCGCTTGAAGAACAAGGCCATAATGTTTTTATTTTTACGACAACTGATCCTCATGTTGAAAAGGGTGCCGTTGAAGCAAATGTTTTTCGTTTCAGCAGCGTGCCGTTTATTTCGTTTACAGATCGAAGAGTTGCTTTCCGTGGATTTTTCGAGGCTACTAAGGTGGCAAGAGAAGTTAAGCTAGACATTGTGCATACGCAAACTGAATTTGCCTTAGGGATGATTGGCAAGTACGTTGCGCATCAATTGAAAATCCCGGCAATCCACACCTATCACACCATGTATGAGGACTATTTGCATTATGTCTTAAACGGACATTTGTTGCGGCCATACCACGTCAAACAGTTTACTAATGTCTACCTCAAAAATATGGGCGGCGTTGTAGCCCCTAGCAAGCGCGTAGAGGCTCTTCTTAAGCGCTATGGCGTAACTATCCCGATGAAAATTATTCCCACAGGAGTGGATATTGAGAGTATCAATAATCCGGTAACTCGTGATATTCGACAAGATCTTGGAATAGCACCAGACGCTCCAGTTTTATTAACTTTGAGTCGTATTGCGGGTGAAAAGAAGATTAACCATATTTTAAACGTCATGCCTGAAATTGTTGATGAATTTCCTACCACGCAGCTTGTGATTGCTGGAGATGGCCCAGATGTTGAAATTCTGCAGGAGCAAGTTGAACGTCTGACCTTAGAGGATAATGTGATTTTTGCCGGTGATGTTCCTCATGAAGATGTTGGAGCATACTACAAAATGGCTAATTTGTTTGTTTCTGCCAGTGACACGGAAACGCAGGGTCTGACCTACATTGAAGCCTTGGCAGCAGGAACTAAGTGTGTAGTTTACGACACTGACTATACTGAGAGCGTGTTTGATGATTCTTGCTTTGGCAAAGTCTTTACCAGACCTAGTGAAATGCGTGATGAAATTTTATCTTACTTACAGGATGATCAAGGACCAATTCCTGCTAATAAACTACAAGCTAAATTAGCGCAAATTTCAGCGAAAACTTTTGGTGAAAAAGTTTATCAGTTTTATCAAGAAGTTATCGAAAACTATCAAGAAGACCGCGAAGAGGATAATAATGATTAGAATTAATATGTTTTCACAGGCTGACTCAGTTAAGGGGCAGGGGGTTGGCTCGGCTTACCAAGAGCTGATTAGTCTTTTAAGAACACACCTGGTCGATGAATTCTATGTTACTAATAATAAATATGGTGCTAGCGATTTGACGCATTACCATACGATTAACCCAACTTATTATGCCAACAGCTTTTCTCCTGCAAGAGGGCGCAAAATTGGCTATGTTCATTTTTTACCTGAAACGCTTGAAGGCTCGGTTAAGCTCCCGAGTTTGGCCAAAAAAGTTTTTTACCAATATGTGATTGATTTTTATAAGCGGATGGACCAAATTGTGGTTGTTAACCCAATCTTTATTGATAAGCTGGTTAAATACAGTATAAAGCGAGAAAACGTAAAGTATATTCCCAATTTTGTTTCTAAAAAGGAATTTTATCCGCAACGGCCTGAGCAAAAGAATGCCTTTCGGCATCAGTTAGGTATCCCGTTAGATAAATTTGTCGTTTTTGGGGACGGACAAGTTCAAGCCAGAAAAGGCGTTGACGATTTTGCCAAGATGGCTGAAGCAAACCCAGAGATGCAATTCATTTGGGCCGGCGGCTTTTCTTTTGGCAAAATTACCGATGGTTATGATCACTTTAAAAAATTGGTTGATAACCCGCCACAGAATCTGAAGTTTACGGGTATCATTGATCGCCAAAAGTTAGTGGATTATTTAAATATCGCTGACCTTTTTGTGTTGCCGTCCTATGATGAACTATTTCCAATGTCTGTTCTTGAGGCATTCAGTTGCGGTACGCCAGTATTGCTGCGTAATCTTGAACTTTATGAGGCAATTATTAGCGGCTATTACATGAAAGGCAATGATTTCGCCGAAATGAATGAGCAGCTGCGGCAAGCGGCAAACGACAAGCAGCTGCTGCAAAAATATATTGAGCTTTCAAATCGGGCCAGTGCAGAGTACTCGGAAGATAATTTAGCCAAAATCTGGAATAATTTTTATCATGAACAGTATGAACTAGGCAAAAGATTAGGGCAGATTCGCTAATGAACAAGAAGCACCTATGGGGAATTGTTGTCGTTTTATTAATTAGCTTTGGCGTCTTGTATGTTGATTTAAAAGACACACCGGTTGAACAATTGATGCATGCGGCGTGCAATCTTAATTATGGTGCACTGATACTAGTGTTTGTTTTGATGTTGCTGTCATATGTTTTTGAAGCCAGCATATTAGCTGTTTTGGCGCAGCGTCAAAACGAACCAAAGCGTTCAAAATGGTCATTTTTTAGGATACCAATTATACAGGCACTGTTTAATGCAATTACCCCGATGTCAACCGGAGGCCAGCCCTCACAGCTTGCAGCCATGGTTCAGATGGGAATAGAAGGCGGTCGCGCAACCTCGCTGTTACTCATGAAGTTTATTATTTATCAAATAGTCGTTTTTTTAGCATATGTGACAACGATTATTTCTGGATTTCACCTAGTTGCGACTAAATTTTCTGGACTAGCATTTTTTATTGCGGTTGGTTTTTTAATTCATGTCAGCTCAATCATTTTTCTACTGGCAATTTTGTTTGCTTATAACTGGACCAAAAATGCTGCCAATTGGCTAATGGATGTACTGGCAAAATTCATGAAACCAGAGCGTGTTGCAAAGTGGCGCCAGAACACAGTGGCTAAAATCGATACCTTCTACCATGAAAGTCAACAGCTCAAGCGCGAGAAAAAGAAGCTCCTTTTAAGCAGCCTTTTGACTGTCTTTCAGCTCTTATGCTTTTATTCGATCCCATACATGGTTTTATGCGCCTTGAACGTTTCAGCCAACTGGGCAAGCGTGACGCAGATGAATATCATGATCATCATGTTTATGGCCATTATTCCGATCCCTGGTGCATCTGGTGGTGCGGAATACAGTTTTCAGACCCTATTTGCAACTTTTGTCTCTTCAAAGGGTGCCTTAATTTTAGGGATGTTTCTGTGGCGCTTTGTTACTTACTTTTTTGGAATGATATTGGGCATTTTTGGTTGGATTTTCAAACCGAAAAAAGCTGTTGATTCAACAAAAGATTAATTTTTATTAAAATCACTATGTTTAATTTCGCTTAAGGGTAAGATGTTAGCATAGTGAGAGGAGAATAGAATGACACGGACCAAGTCTTTCTTACGATGGCTTACGGAATCTAAATTAGGTTTTTTAACCATTGTTTTAATAACTTTTTGGCTAAAAACATATGTAATTTATCTCACCAAGTTCAATCTCGGTGTGGTTGGACCAATGCAGAACTTTCTTTTATTTTTAAATCCTGTGCCAACCGCGCTGCTTCTTTTGGGAATTGGCCTCTTCTTTAAAGGCCGCAAGTCATATTGGATTATTATAATCATCGACTTGTTACTTAGTACTTGGTTATTTGCCAATATCTTATACTACCGGGAATTTTCCAATTTTTTATCGGTTTCAATTATCAAAACTTCGGGGTCAACCGCGGATAATTTAGGTAAAAGTATTGTTGGCATTACTAGGCCGACAGATTTTCTGGCCTTTATTGACGTAGTGCTTATTATCGGGCTAATGGTTGGTAAGGTGATTAAATATGACCTTAGACCGCTAAAACTGAAATTTAATCTTTTAATTGAAGGTTTAGCAATTGCGTTAATTGGACTTAATCTGTTAATGGCGCAAAAAGATCGTTCTGGCCTGCTAACCAGAACTTTTGACAACAGCTACATCGTAAAATATCTGGGAATGAACCAATACGCTGTTTATGACAGTTTTAAAACCGCACAAACGAGTGAGCAGATGGCCAAGGCAAATGTTTCCGATTTGCATTCGGTCAAAAAATACTTAAAGCTTAACTATGTTAAGCCTAACGCCGCTTATACGGGTGTCGCCAAGGGAAAAAACGTCATCATCATTCATCTGGAAAGTTTCCAGCAGTTCCTAATTGATTATAAATGGCAAGGCAAAGAAGTTACGCCTAATTTAAATAAGCTTTATCATTCTAAGCACACTCTGAGTTTTGCTAATTTTTATAATCAAGTCGGTCAGGGAAAAACTTCTGATGCCGAAATGATGCTTGAGAATTCACTTTATGGTCTTCAATCCGGTTCGGCAATGTCAAGTTATGGCACTACGAATACCTTTGAAAGTGCACCGGCAATCTTAAGCCAGCAAGGCGGCTATACAACAGCGGTAATGCATGGCGGAGCCGGTTCATTTTGGAATCGAAATAATGCTTATAAGCAATTCGGTTATGACTATTTTATGCCATTGTCATATTATGAAAACAAACCCAAGTATTACATCGGCTATGGCTTAAAAGACAAAATCTTTTTCTCGCAGTCAATCAAATATATTGAGCGCCTGCCGCAGCCTTTCTATTTGAAATTAATTACGGTTACCAACCATTATCCGTATGACTTAGATAAAAAGAACCAGACAATTGATCCGACTGATACTGGGGATGAAACGGTTGATGGCTATGTTCAGACCGCGCATTATCTTGACCAAGCAATCGGTGAATTATTGCATTGGATGAAGAAAACTGGACTCGATCGTCATACTATGCTCGTTCTTTATGGCGATCATTATGGCATTTCCGGTAATCACCATAAGGCTAGTGCAGAACTGCTGAAGCAGGATGAATTTACTAACTTTGATAATTTGAAGTTTCAACGTGTCCCGTTGATGTTCCATATGACTGGCCTAAAGGGCGGCATTAAAAAAACTTATGGCGGTGAAATTGATGTTTTGCCAACCTTGCTCAACTTATTAGGAGTCAATGATCAAAATGCCATTCAATTTGGGCATGATTTGCTGAGCAAAAAGGCGCCGCAAATCGTTGCGCAACGTAATGGTGACTTCATCACTCCGAAATATGCAAAAGTCGGCAGCACTTATTACGATACGAAAACCGGTGCAGAAATTTTGGCACCAGATGCTAAGCTCAAAGAGCAGCTCGTTGGAATATCAAACAAGGTTACTACCCAGTTATCATTATCTGACCGTGTGATTGCCGGCAACTTGCTACGCTTTTATCACCCGAAATGGTTTAAAAAGGTCAATTCGCATGACTATGATTACAACGAGGAAAAAGCCTTAAAGAAGTTGTATTCTAGTCGTGAAAAGACTTCGCTTTGGTATCAGAATCATCGAAAAACGACGCAAAAGAAGTTTAAAACCGATGCGCCGGAACTAGAAAAATAAAAAAGCTCGAAAAAAGGCTTAGCTTGTGCTAAAATTTATCAGTAACGTGTGTGTATTGGAGGCAGCGTATTGTATAACTTATTTATGACGCTACTAATTATTGTTTCAATTTTAATCGTTATTGCAACAATGATGCAGCCGCAAAAGCAACAAGATGCTTTGAATGCCTTATCAGGCGGTGCAGTATTTAGTGGTCAAACGAAGAAACGTGGTTTTGAAGCATTTATGGAA
>CALYQE010000118.1 GCA_945281075.1 uncultured Lactobacillus sp.
GCAGAAGAGTTTAGTCAACAAATGAAGTTTATTGCCGAGCAGGCTCAAACTACGGTTGTTTTCCCATGCTATCGATTGGCTCCGGAGAATCCTTTTCCAGCTGCAGTTAATGATGCATTGGGAATTGTTAACTGGGTTAAAGCTAACCATAAGAAGTTGGGCTCAGGTAATGAAAAATTAGTTTTAGCAGGTGATAGTGCTGGAAGTGGACTGATTAACTCATGCATCGTTTTGCTGAAAAAAACCGACTTTATTTCCCGGGTAATAGAGCTCTATCCTGCTATCGATAATGACATGGAGCCATATTTTGATTGGAAAAAATTTGATGTTTGTTTGGAAGACGAAAAATATGCCAAAAATAGAGTAAACAGAATGCGGAAATCTTTGACTTCGTTTGAAGATAATTATCTGCATCATCGACTAGACCCGCGCGATGAAGTGGTAAACCTGTTTAATATTAGAAATTGGGCGAAAATCCCGCCAATAACCTTTCTTCTTAACCAATATGATCTCATTACTTTAGTTGCAGAAGAGTTTATTAAGAAAGCTTTGACACACGATGTTAATGTGAAGGTGCTTAAATATCTGGGTTGCGATCATGGTACGCTTAACTTTTTCGGTTTAGAGCCACAGGCAGAAGATATGTGTTTAGAAATTGCGAAGGCAATTAAGGAAACAAGTAAAACTAAATAATAATTGTAATTTGAATTTAGATCGTTACAGTTTAAAAACTGGCGAAACTAAAATATTGATTTCTAATGTTTGCTCAAAATATTGCGAATCTCTATTTTGGTTTTTTTATTTTAGGAGAGAAAAAATGACGATAGTAGGAGCAAGAATAGATAATAGATTACTTCATGGGATTGTGGCAACTAGTTGGGCGCCTGATGCAAATGCTACCCGCGTAATGGTAATCGATGATAATGTCGCGAATGATCCACAAAAAAAGCAGGCTATGAAGCTGGGAAGGCCATCAGGTATGGCTGTATCAATTATCACGGAGCAAGCTGCGCTCGATAATTTTAAAATCCATAAGTATGATCGACAAAGAGTTTTTATCGTTTCACAAACGCCGAATGTTTTTTTGTCACTGCTTGAACAAGGAGAAGAACTTAACGAACTAGTTTTAGGTGGAACACTTACATTTGAAAACGCGATCAAGGTAACTAATAGGGCATATATCAAGCCAGAACAAGTTGCTACTTATGAGGCAATTATCGATCACGGTTGTAAGGTGGTCTCTAAGTATGTCCCTCAAGATGACAAAGTGGATGTTGCAAAAGTATTGAAAAATAAGAAGGCAGGTGCTTAATCATGGGATTTTCAATTTGGCAAATAATTTTAGTTACTGTAATAGCTTATATTCAACGATTGGACTTTGAAACCACACAAATTGTTCCAATGAACTACATGTTTTGGTCCTGTGTGGTTGGGGCAATTTTAGGCGATTTTCAGATGGGCCTAGTTGTTGGAGCAACTATCCAATTGATGTCACTAGGCGTAGCAGCCTTGGGTGGCAGTTCTGCACCTGATTATGCAGTAGCTGGAATAATTTCAACTGCTGTAGCGATTGGAACCGGTAAAGGAATGGCCGCAGGGTTAGCTTTAGGTGTTCCAGTTGGAATGATTTGTATTCAATTAGATGTGTTATTAAAAATTCTAAACTCGTTTATTACAAACAGGGCACATGAACTGGCTGATAAGCGTCAGTACCGTAAGATGAGGATGCTGATTCCAGTGATGACCGCACTAATGCCATTAGAATCAGCTGTTCCAGTATTTGTAGCCGTTTTGTTTGGCAAAACAGTTGTTAATAGCATTTTAAACTTTATGCCAACTTGGTTTACGGTCGGTTTGAACGTTGCTAGTGGAATGCTTCCAGCTGTGGGGATGGCAATGCTCTTGTCTTACATGCCGCTTAAAAAATATGGCTACTGGCTGCTTGTTGGCTTTGCTTTATCTGCATACTTAAAGATGCCGGTCTTAGGCGTCGCTTTAATTGGTGTTGCAGGCGCAATTCCAACATTCATGAACTATTCAAACGCATCTAATGGTAGCCAAACTAGTGCTGCTGCAAACGGACTAACTCAGGAGGACATGGAAGATGAATAAAGTAAGCGAAACAAAACAAGAAGGCAGAGTTCTAAATAAAAAAGATATCTGGAGAGCCATGAGACGGCACTATTTAGCTATCAGCACTTATAACTATGATAGCGGCTTTGCGGCAACTCTTGTTTGGGAATTGTTCCCAGCACTCAGCAAAATTTATAAAGATGATCCGGATGGTTTGCAAGCCTCAATTGATAATCAATTCAAATTTTACAATTGCAATCCATGGATGTCTCCTATAATTACTGGAGCAACTTTGGCAATAGAAGAAAAAGGTAAAACTAAATCTTTGGAAGCTGTTCAAGACTTAAAAACAGCTTTGATGGGACCTTTTTCAGGAATTGGTGATGCACTCATTTGGGTCCTCTTTCCAACTGTATTGGGGGCCATTGCTGCTTCAATGGGTAAACATGGCAACAGTATAGGAATGTGGATTTATTTTGCTGTTTACTTTTTATTCTTCTTTTTACGTTCTTTCCTCTACAAAGTAGGGTATGAATCAGGGGCATCATTAATGACTAGTATGAGCGATCAGCTATCTGCTCTGACAGATGCTGTTTCTGTACTAGGCATTGCAGTGATAGGTGCAATCGTTCCGTCAACTGTTAACTTCCAGCTAGCATTAAAGTTTAGTCAAGCTGGTGTGTCTATAACAGGTCAGCAAATACTTGACCAAATAATGCCTGGACTATTGCCAGTGACTTTGACAGGATTGTTATATTGGATGCTACGAAAAGGGCGAAAAATGACAACGCTAATTTTAATGGTAATTGTTATCGCAATGATTGGTGCAGCACTAGGTATTTTAAAGGCATAATATGAAACAAATAGTAATAATTTCGCATAAAACAATGGCGCAAGGCATGGCGGAAACAATCAGATTCTTTGCGGGAGACATTACCAATCTGCACTATCTTTGTGCTTATGAAAATGGTAAGAATGCTTTTCCTGCTGATGAACTGGCTGCTACCATTGCTAGCTTCAATGATCAAGATCAGGTTTTTTTATTGACTGATTTGCTAGGAGGCAGTGTTAATCAAAACTGCACGCAGTTAATAAAAAATAAACAGGTAAATGTTATCACAGGGGTAAACCTTGCATTGGCATTATCAATTGTTCTTCAACCAGAGGACAGACTTTCTGAGCAAGAAATAAATAAATTGGTTAGTGAGGCTAAAACTCAAATGGTTTACATGAATGACTATAATGGCAATGACGAAGCAGATGATGAATAGGAATTACAAGGATGAAAGTTATTAAAGTTTTTAATAATAACGTTGTTCTGGTCGAAGATGGGAAACACCAACAGGCAATTTTATTTGGTAATGGCATTGGTTTTAAAAAACAGCCTGGGGATAGCGTAACAAAGAGCAAAGGCGTACAAACTTTTATTAAAAACATCAAGGATCCTGAGTGGCTGAATTCACTGTCTAATCTGTTGGAGAGTGTTCCCTTGGAGTATCTAGCAGTTTCGAAAAACATTATTGATCAGGCTCAAAAGCAGCTTAAGACGACATTTAATCAGTTCTTAATAATCAGTTTGGCGGATCATATCTATTTTGCGGTGAAAAGAAGTAAAAAGCAGGATGTTTCTTCTCTAGTTAGTGTAAAAGATGTTTATCCATTAGAATATAAACAGGCAAAAGAAAGTGTAAAATGGATAAATTCCACTTTCAAAGTTACTTTACCTGAGGGCGAAGCGGGACTGATTGCCATTCATTTTGTTGAAAATGAAATTTTCCCAATTAATGAAAAGCAGGGCTTAGGCAAAGATGCAGTAAGCTTTCATCTAAGTAAGGTACTCCAGATCATTATTACAGATTTAGGTTATCCGGAGCAGCCAACGACACTGGAAAGAATGACAGTACATTTGCGTTTTTTAATTACGCATGTGCAAAATAACCATAGATATATTACCGATGAATCTACAGATAATAAAAAGATACTAGACTCGTTTTTAAAACAATTTCCCGAATTAAAGGGCACACTAAAGAAATTGCAGGACTATTTTTATCAAGAATTGGATTATAAATTAAATAATAGTGAACGTCTTTACTTAGTAATTCATTTAAAGCAAGTTGAAAACAGTTCAGAGGATGAATAGGAGAAGCTAACAATGAAAATTTCTCAGGTAATAAATCAACTAATTAACTATGAATGCAGTGAAGTAAATTTAGCATTGCTTAGTGGTCAAAAAGATACCGGGCGTTTAACTAAGCTCGGTCATGATACTGATCGAGATAAAATTTTATATGGTAAGCAATACTTAAATGATGAATGCACGGGGGTAGTGACTACTTGCTGGCCTAGCGTTGCCGTGATTGAAAAAGCACATGAAAGAGGGGCCAACTTAATTATTTGTCATGAAGCATTATTTTGGAATCATGGAGATCATTTAGGTTGGCTGAAAGAGAGTCAAAATCAGACTTTTGCAGAAAAAAGCAAGCTGTTGGATGAATACAAGATAGTTGTTAGAAGAGATCATGATCATTTACATGCGGGCATTCCGGTGTCAGAGAGTCCAAGTGGCTTTGCTGATGGCATATTTTATGGGTATGCTAAAGTGTTGGGGTGGACTAAATATTTGAAAAATTTCAATGGCATGCCAATTCAATTTGAATTTCCTCTTGGTACCACAGTTAAAACAATTGCACAGCACTTAATCGCAACTCTGCATCTAAATGGGTGCAGAATTGAAGGTTCACCTGACACGCCAGTTAAAAAAGCGATTCTTCCCTTTCATAATTTTGGTGATGCCAATGAGCTTATTACCAAATTGGACCAGGATTCAATTGACTGTGTATTGACAATGGAAATGATTGATTTTACTCTAGCTGAATATATACGTGACAGTAGCATATTGGGTCTGAACAAAGCGATAGTCCAAATTGGTCATTTTAATACTGAGGAAGCCGGTATGCAGTATATGGCTGAATGGTTACCTAATGTAATTGCAGGCAGTAATATTAAAGTTGAATATATCCAATCTGGCGATATGTATAACTTTGTTTTAGCGAAATAATTTTGTTTGGTAAATTTGGCAATTTCCAAAATAGAAGCTAAGCAAGCTTTGACAAAAATTAATTGCTTTACTGAAAAAATTGAGATAGACTTTAATTTTTAATGGCTGCTTTTAAGCTTAACAGTAACTTACTAATACACAATTTGGCATGTGACAAATTGTGTATTTTTTAACTTAACTTTATTAAACAGTGTCTTCTTGGTCTTTTTGCTTTATTCGATCTCTCTGAATTTTTAGCTCTATTATTTGGACGATCAGACAGAAATCAAAGACAAAGAAAATTATGCAACCGGCAATCGCTCCAATTAATGCGGGCCGATCAGTAATTCCGCTAATAATTTCTGAAATAAATACGGCAAAAAGAAAAAGTGGCACTATGAACAGATTTGACAGGTGATTAGAGATGCGAAGCAAAAACTGTAACTTGGATTTTTGATCTGAATAGAGATCAAATGCACCTTCTGAC
>CALYQE010000119.1 GCA_945281075.1 uncultured Lactobacillus sp.
AAAAGGACTAACTCCGCTTGAATATCGGAAGTTAGTCCTCAGTTAGCAGCTAATAAAGTGTCCTAATTTTAGGGTCACATCATTTTCGGTGTTTTGTCTGCTTTTTTTGCTTAAAGAGCTAGTTCCTTCCCAGACTCATAAATATTGGTATTTTTACTTAATCTTGTTCAAAGCATCTCTAACAGCTTCTTTTAACCCACGAGTCGTATTAGAAGCTCCCGAAATTGCGTCAACGTCGACCGTATTTTCTTTTACCATTCGATGTGGCAATTCATTAATAGCCTTTTGACCATAGTCGTCCGATTCAGCTTGCTTTAGAACTTCAATATTCTTCAGATTTTTTTGCTTATCCGCCGTTACTCTGACCACAATTTCATCGCCCATACCTTTAGTTGACTTGCCAATATACTGGTCAGGGCCAGTCGAAAATTCTTCTTTTTTTAGGTCAGAAGTAATCTGGCGTGGCATAGCATGTTTCTTAGGCTTCTCGTTTTTTACTGGACCTACACATGCATCTTCAATATCATCTTTGGGATGGGCTGCATTTTGACCAGCAATCTTACCAAAAATCAGACAATCTCCTAAATCAGAACCGCCTTGATACAGGTTTGACATGTTGCTGCCAAGCTCACCAGCACCATATAAGTGTGGAATTGGCTTGTGATCTGGATCAAGTATTTCTGCACGGGCATTTCTTCTCGGACCTGCTTCTGACCAGCCAATAGTTTGGACAAGTGGGACAGCATAATATGGGCCGCTTTTTGAAAATGCACTCATCGTTTCAGGAGCACGGTGAAAGGCATAATCATGTTGCTTTTCTGCAAAGAAGTTGAATTCGTCAACTGTGTTTTGTAGTTTTCCAGCTTCAACGTCCATCTTTTCCGCAAGACTGGCAATCGATTCAGCTTTAATAACAGAATTAAGTGCTTTGTTGTCTGGGAAAGAATCAATTGCATTAATTTTGTCATACTGTTTTTGATCAAAGACAAAGTACGGATGAATCGGGTTAAGCGGTTTGTACCATGAACCGTGATTTTCAATGTACCCTTCTCGAGCAATTTGGTCTTCCTTAAAGTAACGTGTTCCATCATCACCAACAGTAAAAATACTACCAGTAAAGAAAATTGGGTTCCCCATGTAAAACGGCGCGCGCTTCATTTTCGGCTCATAGAAAGCAAAACTCTGCTGCATTCCACCAGCTGCATACATGGACATATGCCACATATCAGCACCAGCCTCATGAGCCAAGTCTATACCTTTACCCTTGTTGTAAAGTGAACCAAGTGGTACTAGTTTATTTGAACCAATATAGTCTTGAATCATCTGCGGATTATTTTCAATACCGCCTGTTGATAAAACAACGCCATTTTTAGCATAAACATTTAGTAAAACGTGGTCACGTTCAATCTGCGCACCGATAACCTTCTTATCTGGGGTTTGCAAAAGATGAACAACTGGTGAAGAATACCAAACATCAATCATATCACTACGATCAAGTACATTTTGTCGCAAGATGTTCCACAGGGAAGCATTAAAGATGCCTTTTTCTATCGTAATCATGTCATAACTTTTGGCCCCTGGAAGGTCTGGGTGGTCTGCAATTACAGCATCATCGGTTAACCCAAGAATTGTCTTGTAGCTTACCGGCTTATCTATACCCAAGTACTTCTTAAAGTATTCTTTCATATGTGTTATGCCGTGGACGACAGTATTTTCAATTTCAGGGTCAATATTGAAATGCTGTGCTAAGTGCTCATAGTAATCACGGTAATCACTTTCATTACTGCTGTAACCAACCAGTTCTGCTGCATATCTAGTGTTACCACCTTCATGTCCTTCAGGAGCTGAATCAACAATTAAAACCTTAGCACCACAATCTGCCGCAAAACGTGCAGCCGTTGCACCGGCACCGCCAAAGCCCAAAACTATTACATCATAACTCGCATCATAATAAGTGTTTTTATTCACAATCATTATCTACTATCCTCCTATAAAACTTAATTTGCCGCAAAGTCGGCTGCGTTTTTACCAGCTATCCTGCCAAAAACAGTGCAAGTAGTAAGCATTGTTCCAGTTGACGGATAAGTATGAACAAAGATTTGACCAGTAGCAGATTCACCCGCTGCATAAATTCCCGGAATTTCGTGATTCATAGTATTCAGAACTTGTGCATTTGTGTTGATTTTTAAGCCGCCAAAACCAGCAACCGTAGTCGGATAACCTTCAACTACGTAATACGGGCCATCCTTAGCTACCGCAACGATATCATCACGACCAAATTCCACATCTTCTTTACCCACAAATGAGTTATACCGTTCAGCTGTTTTCAAAAGAGTTTGATAATCGCATCCAATTACCTCAGCTACTTCAGCTAAAGAGACACACTTTTTTGCTTCCACAACCTGACTAGCTGCTTCAAAGGAAGGATTGTTTTTATCAAAAATCCAGAAAAACTTATTTCCTTTTGATTTTAATGCATCATTGTACATTAAGGAATAGTGCTGGCCCTCTTTAGTGAATCTTCTACCTAAATTATTAACAGCAAGAGCTTTACCCAAAATGATTAGGGAATTTGCACCACCACCTACGGAAAGATAATTCGCGGTCATAATGCCCATTACACCATCTTTAAATTCAGTTGCGGCATGCAAATTCTTAGTCAAACCGATATAATCAGCATTGTTGTATGGTGTAGAAAGTGACCTTGTGCCCTTAGCACTCGGTGCATATTCATCACGAACCTTGCGAGCACCATCAAAACCACCAACTGCAATCACTACTGCTTTACATTTAATATCGTAATTGTCATATTTGCCCTTAGTTGTGACACCAGTAACTGCATTGCCAGAAGTTTTAATTTCTTCATGAGTTTGCTCATAAAGAACTGGAATATTTAATTCCTTCACTCGTTTAATTACCGGTCCCATAATTGCTACAGGGCCGAGCTCAAAATTAATATGCGTTCTTGGCTTTTTAGATATACCTAACGGCATTGCAGTAAATTTCACGCCATATTTGTCTGCATAATAATCAACGGCCGCTCCTGAATTTTTAGCGATCACTTTAATTAGATCATGATTAACTTTTCCACCATCTTTTTTGGCAAAGTCTTCGTAAAAATGAATTAAATTATCAGGGTCATTATCTTGATCCCTATTAAATTTGCTACCAGTTGCATACATAAATCCACCGGAAACCACTGAATTTCCACCTAAGCGGCCAGTTTTTTCAATTAAAACAACATCCGCACCATTTTCTTTGGCTGTAATTGCAGCATCTAAACCTGCAAGACCAGTACCAAAAACGATTACATCAGTCGCAATCTGATGGTCCTTTTGGACAATTTTTTCATGATTTGCAAATTCGGTACTTTTTGCTCCTGCTTCAATTAGTGCCTTTCTGACGGCGCTAGTTATTCCCTGAGAAGTAAATGTTGCTCCTGTAACTGCATCAACTTCAGTTGATTGGTTTTCAAGTATTTTTTGTGGAATTAAATTAAGTGCATTATCAGATAGAAGTGCCGTTTCCTGATGCTCAATTACCTCTATGTCAGTAATTTTTCCGCTACTTAAAGATACGGACACCTTAATATCTCCATTATGTCCTGGTGCTGTTTTTTGATATAAGCCATCTTTTACCATCGCTAATTCTCCTTAAGCAAATGCTTTATTTATATTGATTATCAAATACAATAATTGGTTTAATCGTACTGCCTTCCACAGAGGCTTTAATAGCTTGATTAATCTCCTCTGGTTTGTAAAATTTAACAATTTTGTCAATTGGAAACCTACCTGCATGGTACAAATCAATCATTTCAGGAATAAATTCTTGTGGAACCGAGTCGCCTTCAATAATGCCAGAAATACTCTTTGATGCCGCTAGAATGTCTATCATCGGGCTAAGCTCTTTAATAGTTTTTGTTCCCATCGCAACAACTGCAAATTGTCCCTTTATCGTTAGCGCAGTCAAACCTTGTTTCATTACTTCAGGTTCACCAGTAGTGTCAATAACATAGTTCAAACCTTCGCTACCTACAATCTCATTAATTTTATCAATTATGTTTTCCTGAGTATTATTAATAGTTTCAGTAGCCCCAAAATCTCTAGAAATTTTTAGTCTCATATTGTTCTTGTCTATTGCGATTACATGTTTACAATTAGAAACAGCAGCACCCATAATTGCAGCTAAACCTACAGAACCGGTTCCTAAAACGGCTAAGTTAGAGTTGACTTCAGGTTTTATAGCATTAAGAACTGTACCGGCTCCTGTCATATAGCCACATCCTAAAGGTCCAGCTAAGCGTAAATCCAAGTCATTCGGTACCTTGACCAAATTGTTTACATTGGCAACAATATGGTCCCCAAAAGAAGATTGACCAAAAAATACACCTATATCTTGCCCGTCCTGCTTATGCAGACGATAGGTACCATCCAGCATTGGTCCACCACTAGTATTTAATTTGTTAAAGTTAACACATGATCCTGGCAGGCCATTTCTACAGAATCGACAATTTCCATCATATGCAAAGCCAACTACAACGTGATCGCCTTTTTTGAAATCAGTTACATTTCTTCCAACCTTTTCAATAATTCCGGCTCCTTCATGGCCCAAAATAACTGGCATTTGAATTGGAAACCCACCATTTTGAAATTCAATATCACTATGACATATGCCTGATGCAACAGTCTTTATTAAAACCTCATTACTTTTAGGGTCATCTAGGACAACCTCTTCCAAGTTCAAATCAGAATCTGATCTATTTAAAACGGCTGCTTTGATTTTCATGGTAATAACCTCTTCATTCTAAAATACTAAGCTTCGCTATTTTACTATGTTACTTATATCACATAACCGCTTACATTTTAATATGGTTTACAAAAATTTAAACAAGTAATTTTGATTATAAAATTCAATTAAAGATTGCTTTTCAATCGAATTTTATGAAAGTGCAAGTAATTTTTTAGAAAAAGTAGAATATATAATTTTAATATTTGAGATATATTTCTCGTTAGGAAAAAGGGTAAAATTTAAGCAAAAAATGTTGATTTAAGCACAAACCACGGTTTAATTGTTTAATTTAGCAATCCCTAAATAGCAGTGTTAAAAATATTAAGATAGGTGTTAAACATGATTTACTCATTATTCTAGGCTGCAAACTTGGGTATTCATCACAGTTACAAATATTGAACAAAAATTATGCTACGAGTTTAGAGGCATTAAATAATTTTATTAGCTTAATTTTATTTGTTTCGCCATTTGCACTAATATCAACCTGGTAAGAGAAACTAACCGTCAAAACAAAAAGTCGAAATCAACTAATTTTAAAGAAAAAATAAGCAAAAGATCTTTGACACATTATTTATCAAAACAAAGCTTGCATTTGTAGAGTTTAAAAATAATATGTTAAGCAAAATTGTTTTATAAAAGTATTGACTGTTTATATAGACTTTTTACTAAATAATTAGTTCCGAAATTTGAAAATTACTTTTTTAATTAAAAAAATTCTTTAAGGCAGAAAACTATTGCCACTGCTCTTGCT
>CALYQE010000120.1 GCA_945281075.1 uncultured Lactobacillus sp.
CCGCCCATTGTATAGTGAATCGCCGGATTAATATGAATGGCAAAAAATGGTCCGCTCTTAATTTCATGCTCCATACCAGTAGTACGATTGAATTTAGCATCGTTTTTACTAGCAACCGCTTGATTCCAAGCATCTACTGTCGCAATTAAATTATTTGCTTCAATTCCGCACGCCGCTGCTAGTTCCTGCAGCGTTTCACCATACTTCACCAGGCCAATGTGATCATAAAATTCAACGGCGGCAAAGTTTTGACGAATCTTTTGGTCAAAAATCAGAAAAGCACCCTGCTCATGCAAATTATTGATTGCATCTGAAACGATCTTCCGCATGTCAAGTTCGTTAACAAAGCGCTCACCTGCGCGATTGACCAAGATGGCACCTTCACCGCGAAGACCTTCACCAATTAAATAAACATGGTCAGTATCAGTTTGTGCAGTTGGGTGAATTTGGATAAAGTCCATTTGCTCTAATTGACCATCAACCTGTTCAGCCAATTTGAGGCCATCACCTGTTGCCCCTTCCTGATTGGTGGTTGGATAGTTAACGAGGTCTGGCCGGTATTTTTGAAGCAATTCTTTTGAAGAACTAAAACCGCCAGATGCTAGCAAGACGGCCTTAGCATGAACTGTTTTTTCGCCCTCTTCTGTAGTTATTTTGATCCCGTTAACCTTTTTCTGTTCGTCTTGCAGCAGCTTAATTACCTTTGTCTGATGGAAAACCGGAATTCCTCTCTGCTGAATTTCACGTAATAAACCAGTTACCAGATAATTACCCACCGGTGCCATTGAAGCAGGACGGTGAGCCCTTTTTTTACTCATTCCACCAGTAATCGTCAAGTTCGTGAGCTCAATACCTAGACTGCTCAGCCAGTCAATGGCTAGCGCAGTATGATCAACAAAGTACCTTAATAGTTCCGGATCATTTAGTCGGCCGCCTCCTTGCAAAGTTTCTTGATAAAAATCTTCCTTATCATCAATAACGCCTGCTTTAATTTGCACGAGACTTTCAGCGGCATTCATTCCCGATGAAGCACGATTAGTGTTGCCACCCAGCGCAGCATTTTTTTCAAAAACAGCAACATTCAAGCCTAGTTCGCTTGCCTGAATTGCTGCCGTAAGACCTGCACTACCTGCTCCAACTACGACTGCGTCGTAATTTTGCGCTATTTCAGAAATTTGATTTGGGGTAAAAATAAATTTAGTCATTAAGTAACTCTCTCCTGTAAAATCTCTTATGCTTCGGGCTCAGTTCGCTCAAGATTAGTCATTCGCATAAAGTCCATCCATTCATCATATTGCTTTGCGGTTAGTTTGCCACTTCTTAAAACAGCCTCTCTTAGCGTAATTCCGTCCTGATCAGCAGTTTGCGCGATCTTAGCGGCCTCATGATAGCCAAGATGAGGTGAAAGTGCAGTCACGGTCATCAGTGAGTTTTCCAATAATTCATCCATTTTCGCCGCATTAACGGTCAGACCACTAATCATTTTGTCGGTAAAACCGGTAATCGTGCCCGTTAAAATATCACATGAATCCAAAAATGCGGCAATGATAACCGGTTTAAAAACGTTCATTTCAAAGTTGCCCTGTGATGCGGCAAAGGTGATCGTGGTATCATTACCAAATACCTTTGCAGCTGCCATAGTTACCGCTTCGGCCTGAGTGGGATTAACTTTGCCCGGCATAATCGAAGAGCCTGGTTCATTGGCAGGAATGTTTAATTCATGGTAAGCGGCCCGCGGACCAGAAGCCAAGAACCGAATGTCTTGCGCAATTTTAAACAGGTCGGCTGCTAGTGTTTTTAATGCACCATGAACAACCACAAGCCCCGAATGGTGGGCTAGACCCCAAAACTTATTAGTTTTAACTTTAAAGTCATGACCGTAAACTTTGGCTAATTTTCGGGCAATTCGGTCGGTCATTCCAGGAGCAGCGTTTAAGCCCGTTCCAACGGCCGTACCACCAATGGCCAATTCATACAGAGTTGGCTTTAATTCTTTGAGGTAGGCAAGATCATGTTTTAACGCTGACAGATAACCTGAAATTTCCTGACCAAAAGTCATTGGTGTTGCATCCTGCAAATGCGTGCGGCCCACTTTAACGGTTTTCCAATACTTATCCTGCTTGATTTTTAGCTCATCAATCAGATGCTGAATGGCCGGCTCCAACTTATCCAAGGCTTTGACAGCAACAATATTCATCGCTGTGGGAAAGGTATCATTTGAAGACTGCCCCCGATTCACGTCATCATTGGGTGAAATGTTGCAGCCAGGATATAACTTGTTGGCAAGATTAGCCACTACCTCATTGACGTTCATATTGCTTTGCGTGCCAGAGCCCGTTTGTAAAACGTGTAAGGGAAAGTCCTTTTGAAGCTCGGAATCATTTAGTTGAAGCAGCTTTTCAATGGCGGCAACAATCACCTGCCCCTTTTCTTCGGGTTCATCCCCCACTTCAACGTTAGCTTCCGCAGCGGCTTTCTTAATATGTAAAAAAGCTCTGATAATTGCCAATGGCATCAATTCCCCGCTCGGGAAGTTGTTGCGACTGCGTTCTGTTTGCGGTCCCCATAAAGCATTTTGGGGGATCTTTACTGGGCCAAGAGTATCATGTTCAATCCGAACGTCTTGTTCACTCATTTGCTTCTCCTTTTATTCGGTCTCCCTTATATTCTATCTAAAAACCAACTATTTTTCGATGTCAATTTGCCTCATCTTAGTTTTTTTACCAAAAACTAAAAAACAGCCTCTTTTTCGAGGCTGCTGTTTTTAGATTTTCAAGGTTTCCGCGTTGATTGCAACAATGACAGTTGATAAGGACATTAGCAACGCACCAACCGCTGGCGCTAAAATGATGCCAAGCGGTGCAAGAATGCCGGCTGCCAGTGGCAAGGCCACAATATTATAGCCCGCACCCCACCATAAATTTTGAATCGTTTTTCTCTGCGTGTTCTGGGCCAATTTTAAAAAGTTAATAATGTCTAGCGGATTACTATTCACTAAAACGACATCTGCAGAATCGACGGCCACATCAGTACCCGCGCCAATTGCTACTCCAATATCGGCCTTTGCCAGACTAGGAGCGTCATTAATCCCGTCACCTACCATCATGACCTTATTGCCTGCTGCTTGCAATTTGCTGACGATTTTTTGCTTATTTTCAGGCATCAATTCAGAATATACTTCCTTAATACCCAATTTGCTGGCAATATTGTTAGCGGCACTTTGATTATCTCCAGTGATCATTACCGGAGTGATCTGAAGTTCTTTAATCTGTTTTATTAACGACTTAGCAGTTGATTTAATTTGATCGCCAACTGCCACATAGCCAAGTAGTTGTTTTTTCCGGATCAAATAGCTAACCGTCAAACCGCTAAGATTAAGAGCAGGAAAATCATTAACTTCTGAACGCGCCGTCTTTTCATTGACAAGTTCATAATTGTCATTGTTTAGTTTTCCGGCGACCCCTTTGCCTGACAGGTTTTGGCTGTCAGATAAAGACAATAACTCAAGCTGCTTTGTCTGCGCAAATTGTAAAATGCTTTTTGCAATCGGGTGCGTGGAATCCTGTTCAATTGAAGCAATCAGCTGAAGCGCTTGATCAGCAGTTAGCTCGTCAGTTAAAGTATCGTATTGTCTTACTTGAAACTTGCCTTCGGTTAACGTGCCCGTTTTATCCAATAAAAGGTAATTAATTTTTGAACTAATTCCAATCACGTTGCGATTTCGAATTAGCAGGCCGTGTTTTGCACCAATTGAAGTACTTTTGGCGTTAACAAGAGGCATTGCCAAGCCAAGTGCATGGGGACAGGCAATAACTAAAACCGTCACCATTCTCTCTAAGCCGTTGGCAATGCCCAGCAAGCTGGTCCAAACAATTAATGCAATCAGACCGATAATTAAAGCTGCGTAAAACAACCAGCCTGAAACCCGATCAGCCAAACTTTGCAATTTTGACTTATTCATTTGTGACGAATGCACTAACTTATTAACGTTAGCCAGAAAGCCTGAATTAGCCGGACTTGCGACCTTAATCGTTAATGCGCCAGAACCATTAACTGCTCCGCCAATGACCTTGTCACCTTTTTGACGGTTGACAGACTTTGACTCGCCAGTTACCAAGGATTCATCAAGATCACTTGCACCAGCTAAAATGATTCCATCAAGAGGAATACTTTCGCCTGGCTTAACCAGAATCACATCGTCTTTTTGGACTTGGTTAATGACGAGATCAGTCGTCTCACCATTTTTTTGGACATGAACCTTGTCCGGCAACAATTTAGCCAAGTCATTAACTGAACTGTTGGCATTCATGACTGAGGACATTTCGATCCAATGGCCTAAAAGCATGATCAAGATCAGGGTTGCTAGTTCCCAGAAAAAATCCATGACATGATTTTGGGCATGAAGCAGATTATTTTCCACGAAAGCATATAAACTATAAACATATGCTGTGGTAATCCCTAAGGAGATTAAAGTCATCATTTCAGGCTTTTTCTCTTTTAGTTCATAATATGCTCCCTTAAGAAAAGGTTCCCCACCATACAGAAACAAAATCGTCGCAAAAACTACAACAATCCATTCGGACCCGGGAAATGAAAACTGAAATGGCAACCAGACCCCCATGGCGGGTGCTAAAAACAAAATCGGTAAAGACAAGACCACTGAGACCCAAAACTTTTGCTTCAGGTTTCCCATGTGCATCATCTGACCGCCGTGCATCATCATATCATGACCACCCATTTCCATTTTTTGGCCATGATCCATCATCATTGAAGAGCTATGCGTCCCTTTGTTTTTTTGCGTTTGCAGATCGTCTTGATTCATGTTCATATTATTCATTCTAACCAGTCCCATCTTTGCAGTTTAACATCATGCTATATTTATACTTAATCTACTTTCATATGTGCAGGATGTCAAAAATGAGGCTCAGTTAAGGTATACGATCTGCTACTAATTGCCTAAGCTTTTTTTAGCTTTGCTTTTTGGTAGAAATGAACGGCAAACCCAATGGTCAAACCGATTAAGGTTGGAATTACCCAATCCATGCCGATTTCGGCAAACGGCAAAAAGCGGTATTGAAAAGCTTTTAGTTGCAAAGCCCAAGATTGCTGGCTGATCAGCGGCGGAAACGAGGTTAACATATCTAAAACTGCTGGGATCAGTGTTAAGCCAACAGCCCAAAGGTAAACAACCGGATCATGGTCAAAAAGTGAACCCGTAATCGATAAAATGATTAGCACCATTGCAATTGGGTATAAAAACATCAGCATTGGCGTTGACCAAGCAATAATCTTATCTAGTCCAAAATTGGCCGTAATAAAGGAAGCAATCGTCATGATGGTTAACCAGCCATGATAACTAACTTTGCTGAAACTACGATGAAAGTCTTGCGCAAAGGCAGCCAGCAGGCCAACTGCGGTGGTTAAACAAGTTAATGTCACTAGTGCTGCCAGCAAAGCATGACCAAAGTTGCCTAAATAATAGGTAACTATTTGATTAAAGGTGGTGCC
>CALYQE010000121.1 GCA_945281075.1 uncultured Lactobacillus sp.
AATTGCGGTAGCGCAGGCCTTCAACGTGATCTTGGGGGTTGTTGCCGTAGCCTTCGATCATTTCGCCTAAGGGATGCAATTTATCAGGATCATCGAAAAAAGTTTGCCCGGAGTGATTTTCAAAAGCGCAAACTTCGCCCCATTCGCTCTGATAACGGGTATCGCCAATCATTCGTTTGTCGGCTTTAAAGACAGTATGGAAAGGCAAAATGTTTAGCCCCCTGATTGTCACGCTAGAACTAGTCTTGTAGTCTCTGCCAATTAGTTGATAGCCACCACAAACGCCAAGCATCGGTTTGCCTTCATTGATATATTTAGTCAGAGTTTCTTTGTGTCGTGGCAGGTCTTTTGCCACGACAGTCTGCTCGAAGTCCTGACCACCACCAAAAAAGATGAAGTCATAGTCAAAAGCGTCAAATTCATCTCCTAAAGAAATGTTGTCAATTTGCGTTGCATAACCTTGCTTTTTTAAGAGAAAACGAATGATTTTCACATCGCCAGAATCACCATAGGTATTCATTAAGTCTTCGTATAAATATGCAATTTTAATTGTTTTGTCCGCCATGTACACCAGCTCCTCTTTGTCTTGTTAAAGTATATCTTAAAGGCGTTAAGTGAGCAAAAATAATTATTCGGTATCTTTTTGGGCCGCAAAATGATTAATTGGGCCATACTTAGTGCCAACACCGATTGGGTGGGCGATTGCTTCATAAGTAAAGTCTTTGGCAGTCGCAACGCTCTCCATGATAGACTTGCCTTTTGCTAGTTCAGCAGCAATCACTGCCGATAAAGTGTCACCGGTGCCGTTGATTCTTTCGGTATTAATGTAAGGCTTGGTAAACTCATAAAACTTGCCGTCCTCAGCCAGTAGGAGGTCAGTCACTTCTGTTTGCGTCTGATCATCATGGCGGCCCTTCATGAGAACATTTTTAGCGCCCAGTTCCTGCAGCTTTTGTGCGCCGCGTTTAATTTCATCTTTCGAAGCTAGTTTTGAGCCGATTAGCTTTTGCTGTTCATAAAAGTTCGGTGTAATGATGTCGGCCAGAGGCATTAAGTCATCTAAAAAGGCTTGGTAAGCATCATCGTCCAAAAGCGTGTCGCCGTGCTTGGTCATAATCACGGGATCAAGAACAATTTTACCCATATCATATTTACGCAAATTTGCGGTAACACAGGCAATGACTTCCTTGTTAGCCAGCATCCCAGTTTTGACCGCATCAATTTTAAAATCATCATTTAGAACGTCAAACTGTTTTTGAATAAATGAAATCGGCATGACTTCCTGAGCGTAGATGCCGGTTGTATTGCCGGCAACAGCGGCCGTTAACAGCCCCATACCATATACTTGGCGAGCGTAAAATGAATGCAAATCAGCCGTCATGCCAGCGCTGCCGTCACTGTCGTTGCCAGCAATCGTTAAAGTGATAATTTCTTTTTTCATTATTATGTATCCTCTTTTTAAGCAAAACTTTATGTTCACAGTATAACTTAAAACAAGGCGAATGCTATAATTATTTCTTGTAAAAAAAGGGTCAAATAGTAAAATTATAGTAAACCGCTTTCTTAAGGAAGGATCAATATGTTAAAGGATTATATTATGGCAATTGACGAGGGAACCACGTCAACCCGAGCGATGATAATTGACCACTCGGGCGAGAAAGTGTCTTCTTCGCAAAAAGAGTTCCCCCAGTACTTTCCACAACCTGGTTGGGTAGAGCATAAAGCTGAGGAAATTTGGCATGCAGTGCAGACGACGATTGCGAATGCCATCATTAATTCTGGTATTCGCCCTGAGCAAATCAAGGGAATCGGCATTACCAATCAACGTGAAACGACTGTAATTTGGGATAAAAAGACGGGTAAGCCAATTTACAACGCAATAGTTTGGCAGTCCCGTCAAACTACCGAACTGGCGGAAAAACTTAAGGCAGATGGCTATAGCGATTTGATCCATAAAAAAACGGGCCTAATTATTGACCCTTATTTTAGCGCAACGAAGATTCGCTGGATCTTGGACCACGTGGACGGAGCCCAGGAAAAAGCTGAGCAGGGTGACTTGCTGTTCGGCACAATCGATACTTGGCTTTTATGGAAGCTGACCGACGGCGAAGTTCATGTAACCGACTATACTAATGCTTCTAGAACAATGCTTTATAACATTCATCAGCTAAAATGGGATGATGACATTCTAGCGCTGCTCAACATTCCTAAAAAAATGCTGCCTGAAGTAAGATCCAACTCCGAGGTCTATGGCTACACGAAAGCGTACAAGTTTTTCGGTGGTGAAGTACCAATTTCAGGTATTGCTGGTGATCAGCAAGCAGCTCTGATTGGTCAACTGGCCTTAAAAAAGGGGATGGTTAAAAACACCTATGGTACGGGTTCGTTTATCGTAATGAATACGGGAGAAGAACCAACTGAGTCTGACAATAATTTGCTAACGACGATTGCTTATGGACTTGATGGCAAGATCAACTACGCTTTAGAGGGTTCGATTTTTGTCTCGGGTAGTGCGATTCAGTGGCTACGCGATTCAATGAAAATGATTAAAACATCTGATGATTCTGAAAAGGCTGCCCGTGCTTCGAAATCAGAAAATGAAGTGTATGTTGTTCCTGCGTTTACGGGCTTAGGGGCACCGTATTGGGACTCTGAAGCTAGAGGAGCCGTTTTTGGCGTCACGCGCGGAACAAATAATAATGATTTTATCAAGGCAACCTTGCAGTCGTTAGCTTATCAAACGCGGGATGTTGTAGATACAATGCAGCTTGACTCTGGAATTGAAATTCCAACCCTGCGAGTTGATGGTGGTGCGTCAAACAATGATTATCTCTTACAGTTTCAAGCAGATATTTTAGGCACGAAGATTGAACGGTCAAAAACACTGGAAACCACTTCAATGGGAGCTGCTTTCTTGGCGGGATTAGCCGTGGGCTATTGGAAGAATGTTGATGAACTGAAAGACATTTTTGTCGTTGGCAAAACCTTTGAAAGTCAAATGGAAAATGCTAAGCGTGAGCACTTATATCATGGCTGGAAGCGTGCTGTTAAGGCTACGCAGGTGTTTGCCCACGGCGAATGCAAATAAGAGTTAGAATTTAAAGGTAAGAAGGGGTGAAAAAATGGCACATGATCGAATTGTTAAACTGGACGGCCCATTAAACTTTCGGGATGTCGGTGGCTACCAAAATAAGAATGGTCAAAAGGTAAAGTGGAATAAGATTTATCGGTCCGATTCACTCAGTTCATTATCTGAAGCTGATCGGGAAGAGTTAAGCCGGCTGCGCGTTACGATAGATTGTGATTTACGCTCGCAGTACGAAAAAAATTCTTCACCAGACAAAGCGTGGCCAAATGTTCATTATCTTGATTTACCGGTTTATTCAGAAAACCCTGAGGACCGACCCAATGGTCACAAAATTTATCGTTTTCTTCATCATATTCCGGATTTGAGCAATAATTTTATTGGTCAAATTTACCAACAGACTTTGCTTAGCGAGCACAGCCGTAAGATGTTTGCCCGAATTTTTCGCGAATTATTAACTTTGCCAAAAGAAGATGCGCTTGTTTACCACTGCAGTGCGGGCAAAGATCGCACGGGGATGGTATCTGCTTTGATCTTAATGGCGCTAGGCGTTGATGATGATACAATTGCCCGTGATTACCTATTAACCAATAAGCTGTATGACTTTGCAATTTCACGCCAGTTACCAAGTAATGATGAAATTGCCCAAATGGTTGCCACGATGAATGTGACTAAGGGTGAGGGCACCGCTATTCGCGGCATTACCGAGACTGTTCGTGGTGGCTGGGGAGATTTTGCTACGTTCTTTGAAAAAGAGTTGGGCTTCAGCAGTGATGACTTGGCCAAATTAAGAAAGATATACTTAGAATAGGGGCATGATAAGCGGATTAGTGACCTGACAGCAGTAAAAGAAGCCACTATCGCTTTAATGCATCATTAATCAATTAAAAAACAAAAAAGCTCCACTCTAACTTGAGTGCAGCTTTTTATGTACAATATTTTATTCCGGCCGATAATCAGGATCAATAATTAAGACCGGCTTAATGGTCTTACCTGAAATTGAATCGGCGTTTGCTTGATTAATATCTTCAAACTTGTAGAACTTTTCCGTCTCATCAAATGGAAACTTGCCCAGTTGATAAAATTCAAGCAGCCGCGGGACGTCTACTTGTGGGATAGCGTCACCCATGTTAACGCCGATTACTTTTTTATCATCTACGCACAAATCGTTCCAGGTTGAAACAGTAAGGTTTTGAGCAGTAACCGCGATAGCAGCGCAGGTTCCGCCTTGTGCCAAAGCGTCAATCGCGTTCTTGATAACGCCACTGATTCCCGTGGTATCAACTGTCCAGTCCACACCGTAGCCTCCGGTTAGCTCTTTAATTTTGGCAACTGGATCGGTGTCTTTACTGTTGATTGCAGCAGTTGCGCCTAACTTTTTAGCCAATTCTAAGCGCCCTGGCACGACATCAACTGCAATAACTTTGGTGCAGCCGCTAATTGAGCCCGCCATCATGGCAGCAAGACCGACAGCTCCTGTACCAAAGACAGCAATCGTATCGCCAGGTTTAGGTTGTAATGTGTTAAAGACTGTTCCAGAGCCGGTAACGTAACCACAGCCAAGAGGACCAGCCTTGCGTAAGTCAACGCTGTTATCAACTTTAACGGCATTGCGCTGATCAACTACGGTAGTAGTGGTAAAGGATGATTGGTTGAACATATCGCAAATACGCTTGCCATTTTTCTGAAAATGATCCTCACCATCGGCACGCACACCAGACAAATTATAGTCACTGTAATGGCGACATTGCGTAGGGATGCCTTTCAAACAATTATCACAAATTCCGTCTGCGTAAAATGACATAACGACGTGGTCGCCAACTTTAAAGTTTTTAACTTGACTACCAACTTTTTCCACGATTCCGGCGCCTTCGTGACCTAAAACCACCGGATAACCAACGCTAGAATCGCCTTTACGTAATGCTTCATCCGAATGGCAGATTCCACTAGCGACCATATGGATTTGCAAGTCAGTTGGTCCGACTTCATGCAGGTCAATATCGTCTTCTATTTCGAAAGGACTACCCATTTCCTCAACAACAGCTGCTTTAATTTTCATCGAAATTTCCTCCTTTTCAATGTAAGCGCTTGCTAAAGATTATTGTGGTCTTTTTATAAAGTAATTGCAATACTTTGAAGGTAAAAAATATACAAAGATATTAAAACTGGTAATTAGCATCTAGGAAAAATAGTTGTTTTGCCTAATGCTACTTTAATTTTCAGAGTTGTGAATTAAAAGTAGCATTAGGAAACTAACGAAAAATTAAATTAGTGTTGACAAATTGCTTAAATTTATCCATACTGAAACCGTATTCAATAT
>CALYQE010000122.1 GCA_945281075.1 uncultured Lactobacillus sp.
TACGAAGGAATTGATCCTTGGCGAGCAGACAAAATTTAGCAGCAGATTAAAATGAGGACTCAGGTCCTCATTTTTATTTAGAAAGGGAAATTTAATGATCAAATTAGGCTCAATTGAAGCAGGAGGAACAAAATTTATTTGTTCGGTTAGTGACGAAAATTTGCATGTTATCGCTAAAACTAGATTTAGTACATCTTCTCCCGATGTTATGATGCCGCTCATTTACCAATTTTTTCAAGAATATCAACCAAGAGCAATTGGCATCGGCTGCTTTGGTCCAATAGGGATTGATCCGTACAGTGAAAACTATGGCAAAATCCTAGCGACTCCTAAAAAGGGGTGGGATAACTACCCTTTTCTTGAACACATAAAAAAACATATTAATGTTCCAGTATTTTGGACAACGGATGTAAATGCAGCAGCATATGGAGAGTTTTGGCTAGGCGCAGGTCAAGGCCTTCACAACATTATTTATTGGACTGTCGGGACAGGAATTGGTGCAGGAGCGATCTATAATGGTCAGGTTTTAACCGGATTATCTCATTCCGAAATGGGTCACATATTGGTTACTAGAAGCCAATATGATCACTTTGAAGGAAACTGCTTGTATCATTATGATTGCCTAGAAAGTTTGGCTAGTGGTCCTGCAATTGAAAGAAGGGCAGGAGAAAAAGCAGAAAAACTGCCTAAAAACAGTAATCAATGGGACTTAGAGGCATATTATCTTGCACAAGCTTGCGTTGATGTGGCAATGATATTATCACCTGAAAAAATTATTTTTGGAGGTGGGGTATCAAACCAAGAGCAACTTTTCCCAAAAATTCGTTATGAATATAAAAAGATGATTGGGGGCTATCTCGAACCTTCCCCGCTCGAAAAATTCATAGTTCATGCCCAACTTGGAAATGACGCTGGTACAATGGGCTGCCTATTGTTAGCAAAAAAGTTGATAGAAAATTAGAACCTTTTTATCTTAGCCATGTAAAAAAACACCACGATTATTTCGCGGTGTTTTTTATTGCTGTTGTTTAGTTTACCTTAATAAATTCGGTTGGTTTAGCAAGTGCGGGATCAGACTGCAAGAGTATCTTATCGTTAGCCAGTTCAATAGGGATCAGTTCATGTTGGTATAGTCTTTCTTCAATAAATATTTTCCCGTCGGCGCCCTCAATAATAGGGTAATTCCACTTACCAATGGCGGCTTTTAAATCACCGTCTTCGTCGCAAAGTGTTACTAAACCATAGCCAGGATTTTCGTAATCGCCAAGTAGTTCGGCACTGGCTTTAACTTGTTGTGAATTCTTACCTTTAAGTTTAGCAATCTTGTCTTCACGCACACGGTTTCTTTCTGCCATAATTTTACTTACTTTTGTAGTCCAGTCGGTATCGTGAATGCCCATTGCTTCATCGATTGTTTGGTAGGCCAAAGCAAAGATGGACTCGGTGGAATCCATGTTGGTAGTGAAGACAAAGGCCAAATCAAGATCCGGTACAAAACCTAAAAATGAGCAGTAACCAATGTAGGAACCACTGTGATAGAAGTACTTATGACCACGGTAATCTTCCATCATCATTCCCAAACCGTATGCGCCAAAGTTAGCACCACCATATGCCCGGCTAGGAGGCATAATTGATTGCGGCTGATAGCGCTCAGCGGTTACCTCAGTTGAGGTTGATTTTTGCGTTTTCAACTGAAATTCTGCCCAGAGCAATAAATCAGAGATCGTTGCCAGCATGCTGCTGGCGCCACCAACCTTGCCAGGCGCAATAAATGGGACTTCTTGTGTTACATCATTATCCCTAATATAAGGCTTAGGAATTCGGTCACGTGGTGCCTCTTGATGATTGATAAAGGTATCATTCATGTGCAGGGGCTTAAGCAAATGCTCATGTTCATAAGAGCCGTAGTCTTGACCGATTGCTTGTTCCATTACATAGGTTGCCACCGCATAAACAAGATTGCTGTATTGCATTTTATATCTGAGTTCATGATTAGGCTCTAAATAGCCAACGTGCTCGGCTTTTTCTTTCAAGGTCAAATCATGCTTATTCATGTTGGTAAAACGCATCAGATCATGGGCCGGTAAGCCGCTTTGATGGCTGAGTGCATCCCTGAAAGTTAAATGATCTTCGGCATATTTATCAACTAGCTTAAATTCTGGCCAGTATTTTTTTAAAGGGTCATCAAGGCTGATTCTACCTTCGTCAGCCAATTGACAAATAGCAGTTGCCAGAAATGATTTTGAAATTGAAGCTAGTGGATACAAACTGTCTTCGTTTGCATCACCATACACGTGACTAAAGCTTTCATTTTTATGATAAACGCCAAAGCCAAGACTTGGTAAGTTAAACGTTGATCTTACTTTTTCAGCAAAATCATTAATTTTTTGTTTTTCCATTACTACTCCTTTGGTAAGCTACTGATCAATCAAAAGAAAGAACAGTAATTTACAGACTTTTATCTACCATTCTACCCTAAAAGCAAGCAAAATTAAATCTTCTTTTCAAATAAGTGATGTAATCATTGGATATATATGATATATTTATTAATATAATAAAATTAAATTAATATAGAAATGAGATTATGTATGAAAAAAAACAAATTGTTTACTTCAATTGGAGTATTGAGTTTATCTGCTCTTGCATTAGTTGGCTGTGGTAAAAAAGAGGGTACCAACGGAAATAATAGTGATGAAACTAAATCTGTTTCCAAGTTTCCGGTTGAAACACCTAAAAAATCAATTAAGCAAGGTGGTACGGTAAAGATTGCGGTTGAGACCGACACTCCATTTTCCGGTATTTTCTCACAGGAAATGTCTTCTGAAGACGTTGACTCAATGGTTGCTTCTCCGGGACAAGAAACATTGTTTGATAGTGATGATCATTTTAAAGTGACCGATAAAGGTGCTGCTACACGTAGATTAGACACTAAAAACAAAACGATTACCATTAATATTAAAAAGGGCGTTAAGTGGTCCGATGGTAAGCAAGTGGTTGCTAAGGATTATGAATATGCTTACGAAATTTTAGCTAATAAAGAGACTGCTTGTCCAAGATACAGTAGCCAGTTTGAGCTTTTAAAGGGATTAAAAGAATACCATGAAGGAAAAGCAAAGACGATTTCTGGGATCGAAATGCCAGATGGTGAAAACGGCCGTAAGTTGATTCTTCACTTCAGCGAATTAAGCCCAAGTATGTCAAATGCGGGTAGTCGTTCTCTTTGGGAAGCAGTTGAACCATATCATTACTTGAAAGATATTCCATTTTCAAAATTAAAATCATCTGACAAAATTAGAAAGAATCCTTTGTTCTTTGGTCCATATAAGATGGAAAAATTGGTTCGTGGACAATCAGCTACCTGGGTTCCTAACGAATATTACTGGCGTGGCAAGCCAAAACTAGACAAGATTGTTATCTCGGTTGTTTCACCACAATCAGCTTCACAAGCAATTAAGAGTCATAAGTTTGACGTAATCCCGGTTATCAATACCCAATGGCCACAAGTTAAGGACACGAAGAACGTTAATTTCATCGCGCAAATTCCAATCGCTTATCATTACCTTGGTTTTAAAGTAGGTAAATGGGATAACAAGCTCGGTAAAAACGTTGAAAATCCAAAGGCTAAAATGAACAACAAGTCATTGCGTCAAGCGATTGGTTACGCCATGAACGTCGATGAAGTTAATAAGCGCTACACTTATTCTTTGACTTTCAGAGTTAAGACTTTGGTGCCAGAAATCTTTGGTGATTACTATGATAAGAGTGCTAAGGGCTTTGACTATAATCTCAAGAAAGCTAACGAAATCTTGGATAAAGCCGGTTACAAGAAGAAGGGCAAATGGCGCGTTCAGCCAAACGGCAAGCCTTTAACGATTAACGTGGCAATGATGAGTGGTGATTCGACTAAAGAACCAATCATTCAAAACTACATTCAGCAATGGCATAAGGTCGGCTTAAACGTGCAGCTGGCTACTGGTCGTTTGATTGAGCACAACTCCTTCTATGACAAGATTCAACATGATGACAAGGGAATTGACATGTACATTGGTGGTTGGTCAACACCGACTGAGCCGTCGCCTAACCCATATTACAGTGAGTCAGCTCCGTTCAATATGACACGTTTTGTTACGGCGAAGAATAATAAATTATTAGCCGAAATGAACTCACAAAAGGCACTTAACCATAAATATCGTGTGCAAAAATTCCATGAATGGCAACAATACATGAATGAAGAAGCTTACGTCATTCCAATTGATAATTCATATCAAATCACCGCGATTAATGACAAGATTTCTGGTTACTCATTAAAACCTTCTGAAGGCAATAATGGTCACCCATTATGGTACAAGATCGGTTATGCTAAATAATTTAAATAAAACTAGAATGGGGATTTAACTAAATAATGAAAACAGGTTCGAAGATTATTACTTTGGATAATGGTTATCACTTGTGGACCAGTACGCAAGGTGAAGGCGATATTCACTTATTAGCTTTACATGGTGGTCCAGGAGGAAACCATGAGTATTGGGAAGATGCTGCTGATCAGTTAAAAAAGCAAGGCTTAAATGTTCAAGTAACCATGTATGATCAATTAGGGTCACTTTATTCTGATCAACCGGACTACGATGATCCTGAAATTGCGGCTAAATACCTAACTTATGAGTACTTTCTCGATGAAGTTGATGAAGTAAGAGCAAAGCTCGGCTTGGATAATTGTTACTTGATTGGCCAAAGCTGGGGCGGTCTCTTAGCCCAGGAATATGCCGTCAAGTACGGTCAACACCTTAAAGGAACAATTATTTCTTCAATGGTTGACGATACCAATGATTATATTGAATTTATCAATCGACGCCGTCAACAGATTTTTCCGCAAACAGAAATCGATTTTATGCGTGAATGTGAAGAAAATAATGACTATGATAACAAGCGCTATCAAGAAGACGTGCAAATTTTAAACATCAATTTCCTTGATCGGCGTCAGCCATGTAAGCTATATCACCTCAAGCGCATCGGCGGGCTACCGGTATACCACGCCTTTCAGGGCGACAACGAATTTGTGGTCACAGGTAAGTTGAAGGATTGGCACTTTAGAAAGTACCTTAAAGAAATCAAGATGCCGACTCTTTTAACTTTTGGTGAGGAAGATACCATGCCGTTGGAAACTGCTAGAATTATGCAGCAGGAAATTCCTAATTCACGCTTGGTAACTACGCCAAACGCGGGACATCACCATATGGTAGATAATCCGGAAGTATACTATCGCCATGTTGCCGATTTCATAAGAGAAGTCGAAGCAGGCACTTTTAAAGGCGAGTAGCTGAACTGCCTTTTACTAATTTTCAAAAACAAAATCCATGAGTACTTTACTCATGG
>CALYQE010000123.1 GCA_945281075.1 uncultured Lactobacillus sp.
AACAGATCATTCTTACTGCCACTTTTAGTTCCAATTTTCGTTCGGTTTTTGGAAAACAATATCCACTATCAAATACAAGATATTGTGGTATATTTTTCTCTAGGCCCATACATGATGTGTATGTGAAACAAATGTTAGTTTTTAGGAGTGACTTTGTACATGGAAAATACAAGAATTAGCCTAGATCAGGCATATATTGATCAAGTGAAACAAACTGTTTCTCCTCACTGGGGGGAACTCGGCTGGGTTACCTATAAGAGGACCTATGCCCGTTGGCTGCCCGAGCAAAATCGTTCTGAAGAATGGGATGAAACCGTCAAGCGCGTTGTCGAAGGCAATATTAACCTCGATCCCCGGCTGGCAGATTCTCCGTCTGCAGCAGTGGTGGAGGACTTAACCGCAGAAGCCCAAAAATTATACAAAATGATTTACGGTCTTGCAGCAACTCCGTCCGGCAGGAACCTGTGGGTTTCTGGTACTAACTACCAGAGAAGAAATGGTGATTCTTTAAACAACTGCTGGTTTATCGCGATTAGACCGCAACAATACGGCGACAGTCATATTGTCCCCAGCTATTTGGACAGCAAGCAAGCAGCCGTTTCCATGCCTTTTTCATTCCTTTTTGATCAACTCATGAAGGGCGGCGGCGTTGGCTTTTCCGTCATTCAGGACAATATTAAACAAATTCCTCAAGTGGACAATCAAGTTGATTTGACCGTTATTATTGATCAAAAAAGTGCCTCTTACGATGATTCGGTTAAACTTGGCGCAACCGATAAGGCTAAGTGGGCTGAACAAAATAAAGATAGCAATGACTATATTTACTACAAGCTGCCTGACACGCGTGAGGGCTGGGTCTTAGCTAACGCGCGTTTGATCGACATGCACTTTAAGCAAACCAACCCAGAAAATAAAACCAAATTGGTTTTAGACATCAGCGGCATTCGACCATACGGAGCTAAAATTCACGGTTTTGGTGGAACTGCCTCTGGTCCAATGCCACTGGTTGAAATGCTGTTTGACATCAATCAGATCATCAATGACCGCGTAGACGGACATATGACTTCAGTTGATGGCACCGACATTTGCAATTTAATCGGGAAAACCGTTGTGGCAGGCAATGTTCGCCGGTCCGCTGAGCTTGCCCTTGGCTCTAACGATGATCAAGGTTTCATTACGATGAAGCAAGACAAAGAAAAGTTATATGATCACCGGTGGGCGTCAAATAACAGCGTGGCAATTGATGCGGATTTTAACGATTATGAGCCGATTGCTAATGGGATTCGGAAAAATGGTGAACCAGGAATTGTTAACCTGGATCTTTCCCGCAATTATGGTCGCATCATTGACGGTTACCAAAAAGGAATTGATGGCGAGGTTGAAGGAACTAATCCTTGCGGTGAAATTTCGCTGGCCAACGGTGAACCCTGCAACTTATTTGAGGTTTTTCCTTATATTGCTGAGCAGCAAGACTGGGATCTTAACGAAGTCTTTGGTCTAGCTGCTCGCTATACCAAGCGAGTAACATTTAGCCCATATGACTGGGAAATTTCACGGCAGATCATTTATCAAAATCGGCGTATCGGTGTTTCCATGTCCGGTATTCAAGACTGGCTGCTAAATGACCTTGGACACAGAGTTGTGACCGGCTTTAAGGACGGCGTTGATGAAGAAACGGGCGCACCGATTAAGATCCCGCTTTATGATCCCAAGGGTATCAAAATGGTGTCTGACGCCTACCAAGCTGTCGTTGACGCTGACGAAGAATATAGTCAGCAGCTACATTGCAATCCATCAATCAAGCACACTACAGTTAAACCATCAGGCACGGTGGCGAAACTAGCCGGTGCATCGGAAGGAATGCACTTCCACTATGCAGGCTACTTGATTCAACGAATTCGTTTCCAGGCATCTGATCCGCTCCTTAAGGCACTTGATGCCTGCGGCTATTACTCGGAGCCAGACATCTATTCACCAAACACGACTTGCGTCGAATTTCCTCTGCGGGCAGCGCACGCAGACAGTGCGAACTTTGCTTCTGCCGGAACAGTTTCAATTGAAGAACAGTTTGCCACGCAAGCATTTTTACAGACTTACTGGTCCGACAACGCCGTCAGTTGCACGGTTACTTTTCAAAGCGACGAGGGCGATAAAATCAATTCCCTCTTTAAACAGTACCGGCACGTTATTAAATCGACGTCTCTTTTGCCTTATTACGGCGGTTCTTTGGAACAAGCGCCTAAAGAACCGATTGACAAGAGTACGTATGAAGAAAGAGCGGCGCAAATTACCGCTGATGTCGCCACCGTTTTCGCTTTGCAAAATGATGATCAAAAAGATCTGGAGCTGGTCGAGCAATCAGATTGCGAATCCGGTACATGTCCAGTCAAGTAATTAATATTTTAGTTTTTAATAAGGAGTTTTAATCATGAAAAAAAATAAATTAGCAGTTCTTACCGGTTTAGCAACAATCTTCACTTTTACCATTAGTGGCCTTGAAAGCACGCAAAACGTTGAAACTGTTCAAGCAGCGAGCAAAGTCCGTGTCACTTATACCTTGAATGTCAATGACAAGAAATATAAGCAGCAAAGCGTTAAATTGCCTAAACACTCAACTGTAATGCAAGGACTTAAAAAATTGTGGCGCGTAAAGAGTACCAATGGCTTTATCACTTCCATTGATGGCAAAAGTCAAGACGCTGGTAAAAAAGTTTACTGGACCTACACCATTAACGACAAGTTTGCCAACAAGGGCGCTGCTCAGCAAAAAGTAGCTAACAAGGACAAGGTTAAATTCACTTTAGCTAAAATTGACTAGTCAATCATGCATGATTCAACCAAAAAAATCGCTTTATTGGCAGTCTTAACCGCAATGTGCGTGGCACTGCGAATTTTTAAAATTATTCCGGTGCCAAACGTGCAACCGGTAACGGCAATTTTAATGATCGTCACGCTGAACATGGGCTTTGGCTTTGGGTTTGCACTCGCCATTTTAACCATGGTCGTTTCCAATATTTACCTTGGGTTCGGCATTTGGACGATCGCGCAGGTCTTGGCATATGGCGGCTGCATAATCACCGTAGCGGTATTAGCCAAGTTTACGCCACTGAAAAAGCACTTTACTTTACAATTGCTCCTAGTCGCATTTTTAGGCTGGGAATATGGTTGCTTCGTTGACTTTGGCATGTCGATTTTCGGCGGTTTTCAGGCTTTTCTCGCCTATTGGGCTGGCAGCTTAACCTTTGATACCTACCATGCTGTGGGCAACCTGATCTTTTATCCGATTTTATACAAACCACTAAATATTGCACTCGAGCACTACAAAAAGAGGTTATCATGACCATCAAAATTTACACCAAAGTTGGCGACCAAGGTTTTACCAAACAAGTTACTGGAAAAATGGTGCCTAAGTATGACCTGCAGATTGTCGCGCTGGGCGAGATCGACGAACTTGACTCCTATTTAGGCGTTACCATTGCGAGTCTGTCGGACAAATGCCGGGAATTGCATGATCCGCTAGAAAATCTTCAACGTGAGCTCTATGAACTTGAAAGTGATATTGTCGTTAAGCGCCATGAAGAGATTACCAGTGAAAAAGTGATTTTCCTAGAACAACAAATTGATGATCTCAATCAGCACATTCCTCAAACAACTCATTTTCTTCTACCAGGCGGTTGTTTAACTGCCACTCATTTACATTATGCGCGGACTATTGCCAGACGGGCGGAACGGTCGCTGGCTAAATTAAACGCTGAAGAGCAGAAACTTGCGCCGGCCTGCCTAGAGTATCTTAATCGTTTATCCGACTACTTGTTCACACTCGCTCGCTATGCGAATGTCTTGGAGGGGGTGCCGGAAGTTAAAAGTAAGCCATAGTTTTACTAGCAAAATAAAAAAGCACTAGACCATCAACTGACCTAATGCTAAATCCATAACCTCTACTAAAATGATTTAAAACTGCAACGTGTTTTTTGACAAATGCGCTGCAGTTTTTTGATGCGCATAGCTGATCTTTAAAAATAAGTAGCATTGTCGCCTGCTTCTTAATTGTCCGTGAGCTTCACCTAACACTCGATAAAGCCACCTAAACCGCACCAGATAGCTCAATGTTCTATAATAACAGATAGATTTTTTCTTTTAACTTAATAGCAGCGCTACTTCCACCACAATTTAATTAAGCCCTGCGTGCCGAGATCACCCAGTTTTTTATCGTCGACTAAAGTTGCATATAATTTTTCAGCTTGTTCAGTTGCCGGTAAGTTGACATTCATTTCTTTGGCAGTATCTAAAGCAATCCGCAAGTCTTTTAAAAAGTGCTTGCTAAAAAAGCCAGGAGCAAAGTCACCCTTTAAAATACGCGGACCATAATTGCTCAAACTCCAGTTAGCCGCACTGCCGGCACCAACGGTTTCAAGAACTGTTTCGAGATCTAGCCCAGCTTCTTTTGCATAAACCAGCATTTCACACATACCCGTCATTGTCCCGGCAATCATAATTTGATTGGCCATTTTAGTGTTTTGACCTGATCCGGCCGGACCAAAATAGTGCACGCTCTTGCCAAAATCATTAAAGACCGGCTTTAAATCCTCATAAGCTGCTTGATCGCCGCCTACCATGATGGTCAAAGTGCCGTTTTTAGCACCTAAATCGCCACCAGAAACAGGCGCATCCAAAACTTTAGCACCCAGCTTTTCACCTTCAGCATAAATTTTTTGCGCTAATAATGGTTTGGACGTCGTCATATCGACCAGATACTTGCCCGTAATGTCTGCCGCGAAAATGCCATTTTCACCAAAGTAGACCTGCTCAACGTCTTGCGGAAAGCCAACGATGGAGAAAGTCACTTCGGCCTGTTCAGCGACTGCTTTTGGTGTTTCACACCAAGTCGCCCCTTTTTGAACCAGATTATCAGTTTTGCTCTTAGTTCGGTTATATACCCACAATTGGTGGCCAGCCTTTAGCAGGTTCAAGCAAATCGCATTTCCCATTACACCGGTTCCAATAAAACCTATTTTCATCAAAAATCACTCTCCTTATTAGCAGTAACTTCCTTATCTAAGCTCATCATATCATTTATTTACCCTATCTAAACAAAAAAGCTGCTTTTTACTTTAATGGCTTAATTTTGATAATATTGCTCGAAAAAATGCTCCGCTTCTTTTCCGTATTCGGGCATCCCTAACCGCGCAAAGCTGTCAATCGCCAGCTTGCATTGGTTTAAGTACTCCGGCTGCCGATCAAAATGATACTTCACCATGTTTTCAAGCACCAGCAAGGTGTTTTTATAGAAAAAAGTTCAGGTCGCATCTTAATTTTTGCGGCCGCTTCAAGCAAAAAAGCAGT
>CALYQE010000124.1 GCA_945281075.1 uncultured Lactobacillus sp.
TATTAAATTTAGCCATTGGCTCTTATGAATTAACCAGCCCATTTAGATTAAGAATATAAGTTAGGTAGCATCAATGTTATAAGCGAAAAGATAGATTTACCACATAAAACTTATTCTTTAAAATATAAGAGAATTTATCTAACCAAAATCAGTTTTCGCTTTAATATTAATTTTTCTTAAAACTTCAAAAGTACTTTATAATTAAACAATGAAATTGTGGGGATTTGCTCTACAAGTATTGAATAGAGTTACATTAGTACAACTTGAAACACTTTGAAAGTAACGAAAGCAGTTTTACCTTCAAAAATAAAACATTTTGAAATATATTGAAAGTAATTGAAAGCTGTGCTATATTAAAAATGTTCATGAACGAAAGTGAGAAATTATGTATAGTGAAGAAAGGCAGAGATATATTAATCAGCTCATTAAGAGTCAAAAGCAAGTGAAAGTTTTAGATCTTGCAAATAAGCTGAAGGTATCAGAGGTAACTATTCGAAAAGATTTATCAGAAATGGAACGTGCTGGACTTTTAAAAAGAACTTTTGGTGGGGCAATTGACTTGTCCCTTTCAGTAACCGATAAGTCTTATAATGTCAAAAAAAGTGAATTTATTGACCAAAAATATAAAATAGCCCAATATGCTTCTACTTTTGTTTCTGAAAATATGACAATTTTTTTAGATGCTGGCTCGACAACGCATTGTCTGGTTGAATATTTGAAGAATATTTCAGGACTAAAAATCGTTACTATTGATCTAAATATTGCTTTGAAGTTGTTAAACGAAGGCTTGAAAAATGTATACTTTGTTGGGGGAAAGCTTTCAACAAGAACAAACTCTTCAGACAGCGTTAATACAGCAATGGCACTTAGCAAGTTTAATTTTGATTTATCTTTTATCGGCTGTGATACATTTTCACTAGAAAATTTTCAAACTGGATCAGAGTCAAAAGCAAAAATAAAAGAAGTCGCATGTAAGAATTCTTCATTGGGAATTATTTTAGCCGATAGTTCAAAGTTCGAAAAATCCAGATTTTTTAACTTTTTAACTATAGAAGAGGTCGATTATATTGTGACTGATCAAGGCTTGGAAAAATATCTTACGGGGAAATCAAAAAATCTTAAAGATAAATTTCTACTAGCCTGAAATTAAATCACGGGAGAATTAGTAATGGAGAGAGAGTATATTGTAATTACCATGGGAGACCCAGCAGGAATTGGACCTGAAGAAGTTGTCAAATCCTTGGATAAACCAGAAATTCATCAAAAAGCCAAAGTGCTGGTTGTTGGTGATAAAAAAATTCTGGAAAGCGTAAAGCAAATTGTTAAATCGAATATCGAAATCAATGTAATTAAAAAACCATCTGAAGGAAAATATCAAGCAGGCATACTTAACTTAATTGACTTAGACAATATTGATATGAGTACTTTTGAGTATGGAAAAGTCCAAGCGCAATGTGGCCAAGCTGCTTATGACTATATCGAAAGGGCAAACGAACTTTGTATGAAAGAAGGCGTTTCTGCCATGGTCACTACGACTTTAAATAAAGAATCATTGCAAAAGGCAGGTATTACTACTCTCGGCCATACTGATATTCTGGCTAAACTGACAGGGATCAAAAATCCTTTAACAATGTTCCAAGTCCAAAAAATGCGTGTCTTCTTCTACTCCAAGCATGTTCCGCTTCGTAAAGCTTGTGACCTGATTACTAAAGAAGGAATAAAAAAATATGTCAACTTAATGATTGATGCCCTTGGAACTATGGGAATTACGAATCCTCATGTTGCTGTTGCCGGACTCAATCCACATGCAGGTGATGGCGGCCTATTCGGAGATGAAGAAATTAAGTACATTACTCCTGCTATCAAAGAGCTACAAGAGCAAGGAATCAATGTTTCTGGACCAATTGCTGCCGATTCAGTATTTTACCAGGCAAATATGGGTAAATATGACGGCGTGCTTTCCCTCTATCATGATCAGGGACATATTGCAACTAAGACAGTTGATCCCGATTTAACTGTTTCATTTACGCATAACTTGCCATATTTAAGAACCTCAGTTGACCACGGTACAGCCTTTGATATTGCTGGTAAAGGTATAGCTCGCGAAAAGAGTCTAGATGAAGCTATTCGTTTAGCTGCTGTTTATGCAGGCGACTTTAGAAGAGCCAAAGAACAAGAAAATAAATAATAATTCGGTTATTTTAAATTGAGACAGTGATCTACATTCGCTGCCTTAATTTTATCATGCTTTTGTAAGCGCTTTTTTAATTATGATTAAATAAAAAGTTAAAGGTGCAATATATGAAATTAATAATTGTGGCTGATGATTTAACGGGAGCTAATGTTTCCAATTCATTATTGGCAAAAAATGGTTTAAAAGTCGGTTCGATTGACACTTTAAATGATGTAAATAATTTTGGTAAATATGACGCGTTAGGCTTTCATACTGATAGCCGGGGAGATGAACCACAAATTGCTTATCAAAAAGTCTTTAATTACACGAAAAAGCTAAAGAGTGATGATATTAGTTTTTACAACAAGCGAATTGATTCTACCCTTCGTGGCAATATTGGTGCAGAAATTGATGGCATGCTGGATGCTTTGGGTGCTAATTATACGGCAATGGTCGTTCCTGCTTTTCCAAGTTCAGGCAAGATTGTTGTTGGTAATTTCTTGCTTGTTGACGGTGTTATGTTGGAAGACACCGATGTGAAAAACGATCCAACTAGTCCAGTTACCACTTCACGAGTTGCAGAAATTATACAGAATCAAACTAAAAAAAATGTTGGCATCATTTCAATGGAGAGCATTCTTGAAGGTGCCGATTCAGTAATGTCAACAATTAAAGCTCTGATTTCAAATGGAGCTCGTATCATTATGTTTGATGCATGTACCGACAAAGATATCGAGACGATAGCTTCAGCCGTTTTAAAGTCAAATTTACCTTTTATCTCAGTTGATCCAGGCCCCTTCACTAGTAAGCTGTCAAAAGAATACAACTCGACTCAAAATTACAAAGAAAAAAAGAAGTCACTTTACATCATTGGCAGTGTTAGTGGAGTAGTCGAAGAACAGATTGCTCATTTTAAAGCAGATATGGAACCATATATTTTCCAGCCAAAATCAAGGAGATTTTTATATGAAGACCAACGCAATAAAGAAATTAATAATGCAGTCGACAACGTGATCGCTAATTTAGGAAAACATTCTCAATTTTTAGTTGCAACAATGATTCAGAAAAAAGATAAGCTAGATTTAAAAAAGGAAGCTAAAGATGCAGGAATAAGTATTTTCGAAGCTTCAAATAGAATTTGTGAAGCTATGGCAGAAATTGGTGCTGAAATTATCAAAAAAGCTGATAACGAAATTGGTGGTGTCTACACTTCTGGTGGTGATATTACAAAAGCTTTTTTGCAAAAAAATAATGCTCAAGGAATTGAGATTAAAGATGAAATTATTCCACTTGCCGTCTATGGCAGAGTTATTGGTGGTCGACTTAATAATATGCCAGTGATAACCAAAGGAGGTTTAATTGGCGATAAAACTACTCTTGTCAAATGCGCTGACTATCTTTCTACCAAAATTTCAAACACTTTTGTTGAGGAGAAAAAATAATGAGCAATACAATGCAAATGGTAATTGCACTAATCATCTCAATCGCTGTATTAGTTCTTTTATTAGTAAAATCCAAATTAAATGCTTTTACAGCTCTAATTATTGGTGGTTTATTGACAGGTATTTTAGGAGGGCTAAGTCCTCTGAAAACAGTTGATGCGCTAAAGACCGGTTTTGGTAATACAATGGCAAGTTTAGGTATTCTGATTGCTTTCGGTGTCATGATTGGAAAAGTCTTGGAGGTTTCAGGTGCAACTGCTTCTATGGGTAAAAAGTTTGTTGCTGTTCTAGGCAGAGGACACGAAGTTTTAGCAATGATTATTACTGGTTTCGTTACTTCCCTAGCAATCTTTTGTGTACCAGCATTCATGATGCTTTTCCCCTTAGCAAAGGATATTTCCAAAAGAACCGGAACAAGCATTTCCGCTCTAGGTATCGGTTTAGCTGGCGGTCTTCTTTGGAGCCATGAACTGGTTCCACCTGCTTCTGGTCCTCTTGGTGGTGCAGCAATCTTTAATGCTAACATTGCCAGCAACATGGTTTTAGGCTTTTTAGTTGGTATTCCGATGGTGATCTTTGTTAATTTTTATGCCAAGTGGATTGGCAAAAAGTACCACAGGATTATAGAAGATATCGATGAAAATTCACTTGAAAACAAGAAAGATGCTAAAGAACCTTCATTTATTTTGTCAATTTTGCCTATTTTAGTACCAATTATCTTGATTCTTTTGGCCGGTGCACTAAAAAAAGTCAAAATGAGCAACACAATAAGCGACGCTATTCAATTTGTTGGATCACCCGTTGTTGCCCTTGGTCTGGGACTTCTAATTGGCGTTTTCACTTTGCTAAACGATATTGATCGTAAAAAAGTTTCGGCAGCATTAGATGATGGAATTGTTAACGGTGGCAAAACTCTGGTTCTGATTGCAGCAGGTGGTGCACTAGGCAACGTTGTTAATGAAAGTGGTGCAGGCAATATTATTGCCAAAGGAATAACCCATACTGGGTTACCAGCAATCCTTGTACCCTTTATTATCGCAAGTTTATTACGTGTAATTCAGGGTTCAGGTGCTGTCGCAATTTTCACGGCTGCCTCAATCACTGCACCAATGATCGCAACGCTTGGCATTAACCCGGTTCTAGCTAATATTGCAGCCTGTGTAGGTGCAATGGTTTTTTCATACTTTAACGACAGTTATTTCTGGGCTATCAACGATTCAATCGGTGCCAAATCGACTAAAGAGCAAATAATGAACTGGTCTATTCCAACGACGGCTTGTTGGCTAATCGGTGGTATTGAAATACTAATTTTAAATTTTTTCCTTTAAACAAAGAAACTAATGGTTTTTAGCAGAAATACCTTAGGTTTCAAGAAAAAAGTTGATTTATAATTAAGCTACATCATTGATAATAAATTAAAAGATAAGAAATCATTGCTTTAAAATTAAATGAACTTTGAAATTAGAACAGCTCTAAAGTTTTATTATGACCAGACCATTTAAAAAAAGAATTTTAGATTCATAGTCTTGACGAAATTGTCGGGCTTAAACTATAGAACTGAGCAGATACTATTAGGTCAGTTAATTTAGAGTAATGCTATCCTAAAAGCAGACTCAACACTGAAAAATGTGCTTTGCCTGCTTTTTACGTTTTCCCAGTTTTAATCGGTGGCTGAACTTGCTCTTGTATTCTACTTTGTTTACGATTTATTGCTATTTCGC
>CALYQE010000125.1 GCA_945281075.1 uncultured Lactobacillus sp.
AGCATACGGGAATTCATATGGATATGCAGGATATGGGTTGGGCACCGTTAGCCACGATTACCTGGGGCTCTCCATATACACTGTTTTACCTATTAGTCTTGATAATTTTGAATGTAGTTTTGTTAGTAATGAATAAAACTAACACTCTAGATGTAGATATTTTTGATGTCTGGCACCTAGCATTTGTCGGCCTATTCTGTGTATATGTGGGTGCACCGCTTTGGCTTTCAACCTTATTGGTGCTCTTTATCGGCACTATGAAAATAATTAACTCCGATTTGATGAAACCAACCTTCAACGACTTGCTTGATGCTCCTGAAGGCAACCCAATGACCACTACGCACATGAATTATATGATGAATCCAATTATCATGGTCTTTAACAAATTCTTTGATAAGTGCTTGCCGTGGCTTGATAAGTTTGACTTTGACTCAACTAAGTTAAATGAAAAAATTGGTTTCTGGGGGAGCAGGTTTGCTATCGGCGTTTACCTAGGTGTATTTGTTTCTCTTCTGGCTGGTAATAATTTTGCTACCGAACAGGGTTGGAAAGATATGTTCACACTTTCATTTATTGGTGGTTCATGTATTGAATTATTCTCTGTAATCGGATCATGGTTTATTGCTTCTGTTGAGCCACTTTCACAGGGTATTGCTGATTTTGCTACTAAGAGATTCTCAGGACGTACCTTCAACATTGGACTTGACTGGCCATTCTTAGCTGGCCGTTCTGAAATTTGGGCAGCAGCAAACGTTTTGGCACCAATAATGATGCTGGAAGCAATGGTTTTACCAGGTAACAGATTGATGCCTCTAGGTGGTATCATTGCCATGGGTGTCACTCCTGCTTTGCTAGTAGTTACTAGAGGGAAAATTATTCGGATGATTGTTATCGGAACGATTGAATTACCAATCTTTCTTTGGGCAGGTACAATGGTAGGGCCATTTGTTACCAATATGGCTCACTCAGTTGGTGCTGCTATTCCGGCGCATACCCTTGTTTCTGATACTACAATGGAAGGTCCTGTTGAAAAATTCCTGGCTTACCTTGTTGGTAATGCATGGAAGCAGCAAGGAATGTTTATCGTATATGCATTGATTGCCTTAGCAGTTTACCTACTTTTATTCATCTGGTATGCAAAGCAAATGCAGAAGAGAAATGCAGAATATGCAGCTGCAGCAAAAAAGGCCTAGTCAATTAAGTTAGTAGTTTTGATAAGGGTGATTAGATTGAAAAAGGCAAAAATTACTGAAAAAGAAAAAGCTAGAAGAAATAACATTTTTATTTGGACAGTATTTGTAATTGCAATTAATCTTTTACAGATATTATTTAAAAATTGGACCACCAGCTTAATTGCTATGGTTGGAACAATCTATGCTTTGTATCGAATAGTTGTTTATGAAAATCCCAAGAATCGCCTTAGTCAAAAATACTATGATTGGAAGGGTAATAAACTAAATAAATAAAAATATTTCATTATGCCATTAGATTATAAAAATCTAATGGCATAATTAGTTTATTTAAAAAGCTATTACTCGTTGGAAAGGATAACTAATGAAAAAACAAAATAAGATTTTAAACTTATTGGCTATGCTTTTTATTCTCTGCTTTTTTAACTTGATGCCAACACATAGTTTGATAGCAGCAGAGTCTGATTTGCCACCAATAGGCCAAAAGGCTCAAGTAACCTTTGATCGCTATTCTTTAATGATAAATGGCGTGAGAACGCCGATTTATTCCGGTGAATTCGAATATTGGCGTTTACCAAATCCGTCACTTTGGCGCGATGTTTTGCAAAAAATGAAAGCCGAAGGCTTTAACGCTGTTACAATTTATTTTAATTGGGGTTATCACTCACCTAAAGAGGGAGTTTATGATTTTTCTGGAGTTAAAGATGTAGACAAGCTTTTAAAAATTGCCGAAGATGTTGGTATATATGTAATTGCCAGACCGGGTCCTTATATTAATGCAGAAACTGATGCTGGAGGTTTTCCGGATTGGCTCTTAACGCAAAAAGGACGCGCACGATCATCTGACGCAGATTACACCAAAAGCTATAATGAATGGTTAGACCATATCGATCCAATTATTGCCAAGCACCAAATTACTAATGGTGGCAGTGTGATTTTGTACCAAATCGAAAATGAATACACTGGATGGCGACGCGATTCGCAATACATGGAGGACCTGAAAAATAAGGTAAAAGCTGACGGTATAAATGTTCCGACATTTCATAATGATAAAAGTGGACCACAAGGAACTTGGGCAAATGGTAAGGGAGCACCAGATATGTATGCTTTTGATCGCTATCCCGGCATTGGCAACATTGGGGCATTGCCCAACACGTTTGAGGATCCCCACACGAAAGGTTGGGGCGCAAAATCACCAATATTTTTAGCCGAACTAGGTAATGGTTGGTTCGATCCTTGGGCCGGTCAAGGTTATGATTACTGGCGAAAGCAACGTGGCACCTCTGCTGAAAACATCATTAATAAACATATTATAGGAGAAGGAGGTACAATAATAAGTTCGTATATGACTTATGGTGGCACCTCATGGGGCTATTTACCTTTTCCTGGAGGATACACCTCGTATGATTATGGAGCTGCAATCAATGAAGAAAGACAGCTTGATGATAAAACCGCTCAACAAAAAAAGATTGGTTTGATGCTGCAAAGTGTCAAACCGATAGCAAAGACAGATAGAATAGCAGAAAATACTTCAAGTGATAATGTTTTCTATATCATAGAAAGAGAGAATCCGGATAGTAAGACCAAGTTCTATTTTGTTCGCCATAATAAAACAAATTCGACGGGTGATGATACTTATAGTTTACCGATCAAAACTGCAGAAACCGATATTACGGTACCAGTTCGTGTAAATGGTCAAACTTCAAAAGTGGTAACTGCAAATTATGATTTTGGCAGGCAACATCTTGTATATTCAACTAACGAGATTTTTACGCAGTTTTCGAATAATAATGAAGACACTTTAGTTGTTTATTCAGATAAAAATGATCCTAATCAAACGGTTTTGAAGTATGATAAAGAACCAGAAGTTAGTGTTGAAACTGGTAAAGTAGATAAAAAATGGGATGCCACTAAAAAAACCCTAACTTTGTCTAATCAATTTGATGGCTTGGCCAATGTTCAAATAAAGTCAGGAAATAGTACCCTAAGGTTAATCATGGGCTCGTATGAGCAAATGGATAAATTATGGGAACAAAAAACTTCTGCGGGAACAATTTTAGTGAATGGTCCATATTTGCTTCGTAAAGCTGAAGTTCAAGGGAAAACTTTAAGCTTAAATGGTGATACAGATTCTGAGACAAATCTAGCTGTTTATTGTCCAGCGGATATTAAAGAAATTCAATGGAATGAACAAAAGTTAAATACTAAGAAAGATGCAGAATGGCTCAATGCGGCTATTCCTGGCGTGGATAAGGAGAAAATTAAGTTACCAGAACTAAAAAATTGGCAATATCACGATGGAAATCCTGAATCTGACCTTAAATTTGATGATTCTGCTTGGCAAGCCGCTAATAAAGAAACTTCAAACAGTATAACTAAACATACTGGCAAAATAGTCTTATTCGCTGATGATTACGGCTTCCATCATGGAAATGTTTGGTATCGTGGTCACTTTACAGCTAATGGTAATGAAAACAACATAAAATTAGACGGTATTACAGGCAATTATGGTGCATATTCAGCTTGGTTGAATGGTCACTTTTTGGGAAGCTGCGAGTTAGGAAAAGATGAAAGTAAAGAACAAACTTTTGAAATAAACTCATCCTGGTTAAGAAAAAAACAAGATAATGTAGTTTCTGTCTTGGTTGCTAATATGGGACATGATGAAGACGGAAATAATAAAGACTCTCATAAAGCTGCGCGTGGACTTATTAGTGCTGATGTGCAAAGAAAAGACGGAACAGAGGCTGAAATCACCTGGAAATTGCAGGGCAATAAAGGTGGAGAACAGATCCCAGATTCATCACGTGGTTCCTATAATCTAGGTGGATTATATGGCGAAAGACATGGCTGGTACTTACCCGGTTTTGATGATTCAAAGTGGGAAAAAGTAACTTTGCCTGATAGCCGGACAACAGCTGGTATCGGCTGGTACAATACTTCTTTTGATTTAAACATACCGGAAAATTACGATGTTCCAATTTCGCTGCAGATTTCGGATGATACCTTTGGGACTGAAGGAGCCAAATACCGAGCATATATTTATATTAATGGTTGGCTATATGGCCAATATATAAATAATGCTGGGCCACAAAAAGAATTTTACCTTCCAGCTGGTTTGTTAAACGAACACGGACATAATCTGCTTTCAATAGCTGTTTGGAGTTTAGATAATCAGAGTGCAAAATTAGGGAAAGTAAGTTTGATTACCAACGGAATTTATAATTCTGGTAATCATGTTGAAAATGTTAAAGCTGCCACATACCAAGATATTTTTGGTAAAGCTCAAGACAGCAGTTCAGATATTGATAAAGCAACTGATAACATTTCAAACGAACAACTTCCAGAAAATGAAGAGAGTAATAGTGCAACTAAGCCTAAAAAGAGGCAAAGTAAATTTAAAACAGTTATGCATAATTCATACTTATATAACCAAAAAGGCAAGAAAATTAAATCCAGTTATGTTAAAGCTGGAACTAAAGTTTTGACTCAAGGAGCTGTCTTTCTACATAAACGCAAATTTTATAAGTTAGGTAAAAGCAAATATCTTGTTGCTAGCAATATTGATGGCTCGTGCAAGCAACTAAAACATAATGCGTATACTTATAACTGGCAAGGCAATAGAGTAAGTAAAAAAATTTTGATGAGGAAAGAAAAAATTAGAATTTATGGCGGTCAAGTCTCAATTAAGCATAAGATCTATTTTGTCATTGGCATAAATAAATTGATCAAAGCGAAAAATGTAGCCTAAATAAAAATACAACATACTGAAAAAGCGTTAGCAATTTTATGCTAATGCTTTTTTGTTATAAAAAATAAACTTTATTCATGCAAAAACAAATTGTATTTAACCGCTTTCTTTGCTAAACTCAAAGTGGTATCAACCAGTCAAAAAGGAGGGGGATGTCAATGCAAAAGCCACTTTATCAGCGGGTTATTCTCGACTTAGAAGGGCTAATCAAAAAGATGAAACCTAATGAGAAGTTGCCAAGCGAACGGCAATTATTGGTTAAATATGGTGTCAGTCGTAACACTATTAGGTTAGCGTTACAAAACTTAGAAGAGCGAGGGCTAATTTACCGACTTCATGGTAAAGGGACAT
>CALYQE010000126.1 GCA_945281075.1 uncultured Lactobacillus sp.
CGCGCACAAGCTTCAACTTGTCTTCAGTAACTTCACCAAGAACGCGAATTCCAAGACCTGGACCTGGAAATGGCTGACGCCAAACAAGATCGTGTGGAATATCCAGCTTTTCACCCAGTTCACGCACCTCGTCTTTAAACAGCTTGCGCAACGGTTCAATTAGCTTAAAGTGCATGTCTTCCGGCAAGCCGCCGACATTATGGTGGGACTTGATGGTTTGTGCAGTGTTCGTACCACTTTCGATCACATCAGTATAAAGCGTACCCTGGGCCAAGAAATCCACATCGTGCATTTTTTGTGCTTCTTCATTGAAAACTTCAATGAATTCTTTACCAATAATCTTCCGTTTTTGTTCGGGATCAGTAACACCTTTTAGTTTTGCTAAAAAGCGGTCTTGCGCATTGACCCTAATAATGTTCACCCCAAGGTCACGGTTTAGGGCAGCCATCACCTCGTCGCCCTCGTTTTTGCGGAGCATCCCGTGATCAACAAAAATGGCGGTCAACTGGTTACCAATTGCCTTATGCAAGAGCGTGGCCGTAACACTTGAATCAACACCACCGGATAAGCCCAGAATAACTTTCTTGTCTCCGACAGTTTCCCGGATCTCGTCGACTTGCAACTCGATAAAGTCTGTCATTGACCAGTTAGCTTTTGCACCACAGACTTTAAAGGCAAAATTGCGCAGAATATCCAACCCGTATTCGGTGTTCTGCACTTCAGCGTGAAATTGGATCCCGTAAAACTTCTTTTGATCATTGGCAATTGAAGCAATCGGACAATTTTTACTTGAAGCAACCGTGGTAAAGCCAGCTGGCGCCTGTTTAACTAAATCGCCATGGCTCATCCAGACATATTCGTCTTTTGGTAAGCCACTAAACAAGACCGAATTAGCATCTTCAACTTGGATATCAGCACGGCCATATTCTGAATTGTCGGCCTTTTCGACTTTGCCGTCCAAATAGTAAGACATTAGTTGCATGCCATAACAAATACCTAAAATCGGAATCCCGAGTTCGAAAATCTGCGGATCAACTTTCAAAGCATTTTGATCATAAATACTGTTGGGTCCACCTGAAAAAATAATCCCCTTTGGGTTTATTTCCCTGATTTTTGCCACGCTAAGGTCGTGTGGCAGGAGCTCAGAATACACTCCAAAGTCACGCAATCGCCTAGTAATTAACTGATTATATTGACTACCGAAATCCAAAACGATGATTTCATCAAAGTCGCGAATACTCTTTTTCACTAATGTCCGAGCTCCTTTTTTAACAAAACTTGCATTCTTCTCAACTATACTAAGAATTACGTCCGTGATCAACACCTTTTTATAAAAATAACCGATTTGATCCGAACAACTTATTTAAATAAGCTAAAATAATTCGCATTTTAGTCAGGAAATAACCTTGCACAACTCACTTTATTCTGTTAGAATGCAGTCATCACGTTAGGATTAAAATCTATATATTGCCGTAATAAGGACGGCAGTTTCTACTCAGAACCGTAAATTCTGAACTATGGATAAACAGCAATTACTGCAGTCTTTCGGCTGCTCTAAGGGCCTTTTTTACCATAGTTTAGGTAGAAAAGGCTCTTTTTGTTTTCAAGGAGGAAATTGTGAAGCTATTAGAAGACCGCATTCGTCATGACGGAGAAGTATTACCGGGTGATGTGCTAAAAATCAATTCTTTTTTAAATCACCAGGTAGATCCCGAATTAATGATGGCGATCGGACAAGAATTTGCCCGGCTTTTTAAAGACTGCGGCATTACCAAAGTTCTGACTTGCGAAGCTTCTGGGATTGCGCCCGGGGTGATGGCGGCTTATGCGCTACATGTCCCAATGGTCTTTGCCCGCAAGAAAAAGCCCTCCACACTAAATGATGCTGTCTACTGGGCTGACGTTTATTCATACACCAAAAAAACGACCAATCAAATTTGTGTCGAGCAAAAATTTCTTCATGAAGATGAGCAGCTGCTAATCATTGACGATTTTCTGGCTAACGGCGAAGCGGTCAAGGGCATGATTAATATTGCCAAGCAGGCTAATGCTCATGTCGCTGGGATTGGGATCGTCGTGGCTAAGGTTTTTCAAGGGGGAACGGACTGGATCAAAGAGCATGGCTTTCGCCTAGAAGCGCTAGCCAAGATTGATAGTTTAGCAAATAATCAAGTACATTTTTTGGGTGAAGAATAATGGTGCAAACAGAAGTCAGTCAACAAAAAGCTGCTGTTTTAGGACTGCAGCACCTCTTAGCCATGTACTCTGGTGCCGTTGCGGTTCCTTTGTTAATCGGCAGTGCATTAAAATTTAGTGCTGAACAAATGACTTATTTAGTCTCGATTGACATTTTCATGTGCGGTCTTGCCACCTTATTGCAATTAATCCGCAACAAATATTTCGGTATCGGTTTCCCCGTCATTTTAGGCTGCGCAATTCAAGCTGTTGCGCCGTTACAAATGATCGGGCAAAAATTCTCAATTAATGACATGTATGGTGCAATTATTGTGGCCGGTGTGTTTGTCATTTTAATTTCAGGCATGTTTGCGAAAATAAAAAAGTTCTTTCCACCGGTAGTCACCGGAACACTGATTACCACGATTGGGCTAACCCTGGTTCCGGTTGCTATTCAGAATATGGGCGGCGGTGATGCCAATGCAAAAGACTTTGGCAGTGCCCAAAATTTATTATTGGCCTTTAGCACCATGCTGATTATCCTTGCTCTGGAAATTTGGACAAAAGGCTTCTTACACTCTATTTCAGTTTTAATTGGTCTAATTGCAGGCACCGCACTTGCCTCGATCATGGGACGAGTTTCCGTTACTCCCGTTCTTGAGGCCTCGTGGTTCCACTTGCCCCAACTTTTCTATTTTGGATTACCAAAATTTGAATGGTCTTCCAGCCTGACCATGATGATTATTGCGCTAGTTTCAATGATTGAATCAACTGGTGTTTTCTTCGCGACGGGCGAATTAATTCACCACAGTGTTACCGAAGACGACCTCAAAAAAGGTTACCGGGCTGAAGGCTTAGCACAAATTTTCGGTGGCTTGTTTAACGCTTTTCCTTATACCACTTTCTCGCAAAACGTTGGTCTGCTTCAATTATCGGGCATTAAAACTAAACGCCCAATCTACTGGGCAGCCGGTTTACTAATGGCAATGGGACTTTTACCTAAAATCGGCGCGCTTGTCACTATTATCCCCACACCAGTTTTGGGCGGAGCCATGTTGGTAATGTTCACAATGATCGCCGTTCAAGGTATCAGAACGCTGACCAAAGTCGATCTGAGCGATAATCACAATCTCCTTATTATTGCGATTTCAATCGGCTTGGGGCTTGGAGTGACCATTTATCCGGAATTTTTTAAAAACTTACCGGCAACACTTCAACTCTTTTTGAGTAACGGCATTGTGATTACCAGCTTATCCGCCACGCTCCTTAACTTTTTACTCAAGGGAGGTGGTTCAAAGAAAGATGGAAAGTCGACAACTTTAAATATCATGTAAACAAGATTATTTTTCCCCTTTCAAGATAACCTTGTTTGCGCCCCAAAAATGCACCTTCGATAAAGAAGGTGCATTTTAGATTGGCGTGCTATTTTATTTAATGAGTGCGTTCAGTAAATTTGTCTCTTTTGTTGATTCTGATCCTGACCAATTTTTGTTATTGTTCAAAAATTGCTCAACTGTTTCCAACATTTTCAAGCCAACTTTTTCAAAATCCGGATCGGTAATTTTTTCAGTATAACGCACAATCCCAATTGCGGTGATAAAGATGAGAAAAACTTGCGTCAGCTGACTAATTTCAACTTGGAGGCCACTGCTTTGGTAACCATGCAAAAAGGCGGCAATCAAGTCTGGGGCCAGACGAAAGTCCTGATAAAACAGCTTAATAAAGTCTTGGTAATTGACGCCCATTCTTGCTCGTTCAAAGTCAATCAAGGCTAACTCCCCATTTACAATTTGATAGTTTCGTACACCAACATCCCCATGCAAAACGGTTTTCGAGTGTGCTTGTAAATTTTTGCTCAACTCAGCTTCTTCTTCCTTAAACACGGCTAGCAAGTGCAGCATCCGCTTCTTCATCGAAAGCTTCGAAAAAGTGCCGATATCGTATTCCGCCTTGGCAAGCAATTCATTGTTACGGTAAATGCCAGCAAAAGGCTGAACATGCTCATGAAAATCGGCAAGTTTTTCGCCCATTTTTTCTGCTAATTCAGGCGAAAGCTGGCATGTAATGTCCGTTGGCGCAATGTCGGTCATTACTAAAACAAACAACTTTTCCGGCAGCTTGATCTCTAACGTGTCAAGGACGCGAGAATTAAGCTGTTCGTTGACAGCCTTTTCCGTTAAAAATTTGCCTTTTTGCGTAAAAACTTTGACGAAAATTTTTTGGTGATCTTTTTGCCTCACGCCAAAAAAAGTATTGTTAAGTGATTCATGCTTAATTGGTGTGAGCTGCGCTAATAACTTGGTTTGCAAAAACTCCTGCAGTTCCATTGGCATACATCTTCTTTCTGTGGTTAATTTGCCTTTTATAACTAGAAATTTTTAAGCAACATGTACAAGTTAACTCTTAGCGATCCAAATAGCAATAAGCAAAGGCATAAGCCCACTCATTAACTAAGATCGTGCTTGTAATTAGCAGAATACCTAAAACATTGGCCGAAACAGGCAGAACATTTTTTGGTGAAGGTAATTTATTAATCACCATTAATATGCAAAGTAGCAAAGCCAATACCACTATAGTTATCCGACTAGCGATATAATTCGCACGCAGCATCAAATTCCATTCACGCTCATCATTATGGGACATATCAAGCGGGTAACCGTCACTTTTCCAATCCAAAATCTTTACGCGTTTAATCCCTACACTTGCGAATCTCATACCTAAGATAACTAAACCCAAGATCAGCAGCACGATTGTTACTAATAGGGTATAAATAGAGGCATTATTCAAACAAGCCTGCAAAGCAATTAAAACAAAAATGAATGTTTCGATTGCAGCACTTACAATAATGTTCTTCTTGGTATTAATCATCTTTTTCATTTTCTTTTTCTCCCGGACAAAACAATTCATCAACCGTCACGCCTAGAATTTTAGCCAGCTCAAAGGCCAAACCTAGTGACGGGCCATACTTATCATTTTCAATTGCGTTAATTGTTTGGCGCGTCACGTTTGCTGCTTGTGCAAGTTGAGCCTGCGAATAACGCTGCTGTTTGCGCAGCTTGGCAATTTCATTTTTCACGTTTCTTCTCCTTGTCA
>CALYQE010000127.1 GCA_945281075.1 uncultured Lactobacillus sp.
GTTTCTCGCGATAGGGGAGACATTAGTTTATACACCTTTAGGCTGACATATCAAGGATAGGAAAAAGATAATCTTTAAGGGATTATCTTTTTTTATTGCGTTTTTTTTAAACAGCGATATAATGATGTCAGGATGTAATGATGTCTTAACAATGAATTAGGAGAAAAGTTATGAGTTTTAACAAAAAGGTAGCTATTGTAACTGGAGCCGGTAGCGGCATCGGAAGAGAGATTAGCTTAGAGTTAGCCCAAGAGGGGACTATGGTTGTTTGTATAGATGCAAACAAAAAAAGCGCTTCTGAAACAGAGGAGCTTATTTCTAGAAAAGGAGGTACTTCTAACTCTTTCGAGATTGATGTGAGAGTTAAAAAAGATATAGATAACATGGTTGATTCAGTTGTAAATAAATTCGGTACGATTGACTATTTGATTAATTGTGCTGGGATTTCAACTATTACTCCTTTTTTACAGCATTCGGAATCTTTATGGGACCAGACGCTCGACGTTAATTTAAAAGGGCAATTTTTGATGTGCCAGGCTGTTATTCCAATAATGTTGAAACAGGAAAGCGGAAGCATTGTTAATATGTCTTCTCAATCTGGAAAGGTTGGAACGACGCAATATGCTGCATATTGTTCTAGTAAATTTGGTGTTATTGGTTTGACACAATCGTTAGCAAAGGAATTTGGACCTAATGGTATTAGAGTGAATAGCATTGCTCCCGGTGTAGTTTATACACATATGTGGGAAAAACAAAAATTTGATTATGCTAAAAAAAGGAATCTCGATCCGAATCATGTGATGGATTATTTTAAAGAAAAAATTCCTTTGAGACGTTTGGGAACAGAAGAAGATGTTGCCAAATTAACCAGATTTCTTTTAAGCGATAATGCAAGTTATATTACTGGACAAACTATAAACCTAAATGGCGGAGATATTATGTTTTAGGAGAAAAAAGATGGATTTTAAGTTAAAAATACAAAAATTTGGTGGTTTCTTGGCTGGGATGGTTATTCCAAATATTGGAGCATTTATTGCATGGGGACTAATTACTGCTATGTTTTTGGATTCGGGATGGTTGCCTAACAAGCAATTAGCAACATTAATTTCGCCAATGCTACAGTATTTATTGCCAATACTAATTGCTTACACAGGTGGGAAAATGGTTTATGGCCAAAGAGGAGCTGTGGCTGGTGCAGTAACCGCTGCTGGAGCTATCTTTGGATCCAAGATTCCGATGTTCTTAGCGGCAATGATTTTAGGTCCACTTGGTGGCTGGATCATGAAAAAAGTAGATAAATTACTTGATGGCAAAATAATGACTGGTTTCGAAATGCTGGTTAACAATTTTTCAATTGGAATAGTTGGATTATTATTGGCTGTTTTCTCTTTCTATATAATTGAACCAATTATAGCCTCTGCTACTCAAGCTGCAACGGTTGGTGTGAATTATCTAATTCATGCTAATTTATATCCCTTACTAGCAGTAATTATTGAGCCCGCAAAAGTCCTTTTCTTAAATAATGCTATAGACCAAGGAATTTTTGTTCCATTAGGGTCGGCAGAAATTTTGAGACATGGAGGAAAGACGCTTTTTTACATGCTTGTTTCAAGTCCAGCTCCTGGTGCCGGAATTCTATTAGCATATAGCTTGTTCGGCAAAGGAAATAGTAAAAAGTCTGCTCCTTCTTCATTAATTATCGAATTTATTGGGGGAATACATGAGGTATATTTTCCATACGTACTCATGAAACCGCTTATGTTTTTGGCCGTGATAGCTGGTGGCATATGTCAAATTGTTGTTTGGGTTCTTTTAAAATCTGGATTAGCAGGATATCCTCACCCTGGAAGTATTATTTCCTTTCTAATTATGCTTCCTAAAGGTGGAGCCTTATCTGTACTCTTAGGATTAGCGGCTGGAATTTTAGGAAGCTTAGCAGTTGCATTCCTGATATTAAAAACGGATCATTCAGATCAAGATGAAGATGTTTCCTTGGCGAGCGATATTCAGGATATGCTTGGTGTGAAGCAAGAAGCTGGTAATCAAGAAGTTAGTAGCTCAGATAAAGGCATTTCTCAATCTACTAAGAAAATTAATGCTTCTGATGTTAGGGAAATTATATTTGCTTGTGATGCTGGCATTGGTTCAAGTGCAATGGGAAGTGGAATTTTAAAGAAAAAAATCAAGGAAGCAGGATTTGATATTAATGTTATAAACTCTGCAGTGGATAGACTAAGCAAAGACGCACAAGTTGTTGTTACTCATGAAAACTTACTTGAACGGGCTCAGCAAGCTGCACCTAATGCGGTTATTTACACAGTTCAATCCTTTTTAAATGATCCAACCTATGATGAAATTGTTGATGACTTAAAAAGGGGAGTGTTATCTGGTGAAAATTGATGAAAGTCAAATTTTGCTTAATGAGCTAGCTAAATCTAAAAAGGAAGCAATTAATAAAATTGGGAAGTGCATGCTTTCAAATGGTCTAATTGAACCTGAATATATAGATTCAATGCTTAAGAAAGAGGAAACTGATGTCACTTTTATTGGCAATGGAGTAGCTATTCCTCATGGATTAGACAATGATCGGATCTTCGTTAAAAAACCCGGAATAATTGTTGCTCAATTTCCTCATGGCATAGATTGGGAAACTGAAAAGGCATTTTTGGTTATTGGAATTGCTTCAAAGAATAATGAACATTTAGAAATCCTTCAAGATCTAGCTATTAAGCTCTCAGATATTAACTACGTTAATAAACTTGTTCATTGTTCTTCTATGCAGTCTTTTTTAGAAATTTTTAACAATAGTGAGGTTAGTTAATGTTTAATCAAACAGATCAATTGGCGGTAAATACCATTCGTACACTTAGTATTGACATGATTCAAAAAGCAAATTCCGGGCATCCTGGCTTGCCAATGGGCGCAGCACCAATGGCTTATGTCTTATGGACGCGGCATTTGAAAATTAATCCTGCAACTTCACGACGCTGGCCTGATCGAGACCGTTTCCTTTTATCAGCTGGACATGGTTCTGCTATGCTGTATAGCTTGTTACATTTAGCTGGTTACCAGGTCAGCTTGGACGATTTGAAACAATTTCGGCAATTGAAATCTAAAACGCCGGGTCATCCAGAAGTGCTTCATACCGATGGCGTAGAAGCAACAACAGGCCCACTTGGTCAAGGAATAGGAATGAGCGTGGGCATGGCCATGGCTGAAGCCCATTTGGCATCACTATATAATAAACCAGACTTTCCAATCGTTGATCATTATACCTATGCCTTGTGCGGGGATGGTGACTTTATGGAAGGAATCTCTCAGGAATCAATCAGTTTAGCGGGACATTTAAAATTAGGCAAACTGATTCTGCTATATGATTCAAATGATGTTTCACTTGATGGTCCGCTACGTAAAGCGAATACAGAAAGCACAAAAGGGCGGTTTGAAGCAAGTGGTTGGCAATATCTTCTGGTAAAGGATGGTAATGACTTAGAAGCCATTAATGCTGCGATTGAAGCGGCAAAAGAAGAAGCAGAAAAGCCAACCATCATTGAAGTCAAAACGGTGATTGGCTTTGGTGCTCCTAATGCGGGTACAAATAAAGTGCACGGAGCTCCATTAGGCGAAGAAGGGGTAATGGCAGCCAAAGCAGCGTATGGTTGGAATTATCCACCCTTTACCGTACCAGAAGAGGTATCTCAACGTTTTAAGGAAACAATTGGAAAAAAAGGAGCTTTAGCGGAAGAAAAATGGCAGCAACTGTTTGCCAAATATCAAATTGCTTATCCAGCCTTAGCCAAACAATTTGAAGCAGCGTTTGCAGGTGAATTGCCAGCAAACTGGAACGCAGACTTGTCAACATATGATATGGATTATAATAAAGCGAGTAGGGTTACCAGTAGGGAAGTCATCCAAGTGCTTGCGAAAAACGTTCCTGGTTTTTGGGGTGGTTCTGCAGATCTTTCCAGTTCAAACAATACGTTGATTGCGACTGAAAAAGACTTTGAACCTGGCCAATATGAGGGACGCAATATTTGGTTTGGTGTACGAGAGTTTGGCATGGCGGCAGCGATGAATGGAATTGCTTTACATGGTGGAACCCGTATTTACGGCGCAACATTCTTTGTGTTTGTTGATTATCTACGGCCTGCTATTCGCTTGGCGGCGTTGCAAAAATTGCCTGTTACTTTTGTGCTGACCCATGATACGGTAGCTGTAGGAGAAGATGGTCCCACGCATGAACCTATCGAACAACTTTCAAGCTTGCGAGGAATGCCAAATCTTTCGGTGATTCGTCCTGCTGATGCCAATGAAGTAGTTGCAGCTTGGAAACTGGCGATGGAAACACAAGATCATCCAACGATTTTAGTCTTAACGCGTCAAAATCTTCCAGTGTTGGCTGGCACAGCTGAAAAAGCTTCAACAGGGGTTGCAAAAGGCGGATATGTGGTTTCACCAGAAAAAGGGGAGAAACCAGATGGCATCTTGATAGCAACAGGATCAGAAGTACATTTAGCTCAAGCGGCACAAGAGGAATTACGTGTCAAAGGTAAAGATGTGCGGGTGGTTTCTTTACCAAGTTTCGATTTGTTTGAAAAACAAACAGAGGCCTATCGTGAAAGTGTCTTGCCGAAAGAAGTAACCAGGCGAGTAGCTATCGAAATGGGATCCTCTTTTGGTTGGAAACAATATGTAGGAGACCAAGGGGCAATCATTGGTATTGATCGCTTTGGAGAAAGCGGAAAGGGAGACTTAATTGTTGAGTCACTTGGCTTTACGGTCGAGCATCTTGTGCAGGTTTACGAGTCCATAGGCTAGTGCTTTGCTTTTTAATAAAATCAAAATCTTTTACCAGTTTACTTGCTAATACTTGGCGAAACGTAAAAACCCATTAGTTTTTGCCCCTTTGTTAAGTCACGTTGAATTTGAAAATATTGCTAGATGAAGTGCTTCGGCGCTTCTTTTTATTTATTTAAATCCATGATTTCAAACGATTAAGGAGAATGGAATGTAAATTTTAATGTAGCCATTTTTTGTTTCTCTTTAAAATAGTAAAAAATAAAAACTGTGTTAATTTATTTTCTTAACTCACTTTAATAAAAGTCGGGTCCAAAGTTCTTACTCGATCTTTGTTAAACAATGATAAAATTACTAATGAGTGATTATTTGAACTTA
>CALYQE010000128.1 GCA_945281075.1 uncultured Lactobacillus sp.
TGGCAATGCAGCCTGGTGTGCCGCAACCTTTTGCATCAACGCTTTACAACAAATTAGTGCATTAGGGCAGACTAGGGCCTAAACACACAAAAACTAGTATACTGGCTTTTAAGCTAAAGATCAAGGCTTTTGGGCTATTTTCTTTATCTTTTCCCCAAAAAATCAACTGGCCTTTCCTTTTTATTCTCTGAAACAAAAAAAGATAGTTTAACAAACTATATCTTTTGATTAACTCATTATTCAATTTGCTCGAAAAAAATGCGGTCAGTTAGTTTAGACCATAATATATTCAGTATCAATAAGACAGCGATTGCAATGACCAGCACACGGCAGCCAGTAGCAAAATTCAGTTGGGGATTAAGCTCACTAAAGCGATTATTCAAATCGCCAGTAATTACTTGCTGGGAAAGCAAGTAAGTAGTGGGCAGCAAGTGAGCAACTTTTCCAATTATTTGCTGAAATATTATTGGCAATATTGCCCCACCCATCAGAATAACCAATGAGGAAAAAAGGGTGGCAAGCTGATTGCGGGTAATTTGTGCCAACAATAGAATTGTTAAAACACTAAAGATAACCGTTAAAGCTGTAATTATCAGGGTCGGCCCTAGGCAACTTTCCAAAGAAACGTAGCGAGGAGCGCCACTTGGCAGTACAAAGACTAATACAGGATAAGCTAGTGAACCAAGGTGAAAAAACAAGCTGCTAGGCAAGAGAATGAAAGCCATGAAGATTAAATAGAGTCCACCGGCAATAATAAGTCCCTGCAAAAGATCATTGCCAACAATTTTTCCTTCTGGAAGCAAGCGGGCTTTATTCATTCCAGCTGTATATTTGCCCGTATACAAGGTTGACAGGATGAAAGAAAGCGCCAATGTGTAAAGTATCGGCAAATAGCTCGCTAACATTTGAAAAAAGAAAAGCAAACCTGAAGTAGGATTTTTTTCATCTTCTGGTGACAAATGCTCATGCTGCAAAGCTCGATGACGGGCAATTTTAAGTGCTAAGACTGGTCTCATTTCCGCATTGACAGCTTCACTATCTTCTTGATCGACCTTAATCAACAAGCGATAAGCCTCCTGCCAGTTTTCCCTGTCAATCGCAGCAAGAATTGTCTGATTTACTTCCACATGATTGTGGAGCCACGCAAGGTATGACTTGGCCTCCTGCTTTTTACTGCTGTTTTTCTTGCCATCTTTAAGCACAACCTCCTGCTTTGAAATTTCTTTCCTGAAATCAACCAAAGAGCTTTCGATTTGCCTACGGGTAGAATGCTGATTGGATACCACTGCATTGTGCCAAAGTATCAAAGAAGTTAAACAGAAAAAGAGACCTAAAATAAGCCACGTCAGCATATTTTTCAGCACTTTTTTGATTTCCAAAATAAAGTAGGCCATTCTTATGTCCTCACCAATTTGTGGTGCTCAATCGTTAATGAATGATCAATGATGTTCTTGATCTCATCTTCATAGTGAGACGCTAGCAAGATCAGCTTCCCCTCGCTAGCCAAACTTGACAATTCCTGATAAAGAAGTTTGCGACTATCGGCGTCAAGACCATTATTGATTTCATCCATTAAAAGGTACTTGGCACCACTTAACCTATATAAAGCAACAAGAAGCTTTTGCTTCATGCCAAGCGAGTACTTTCTAATCGGTGTCTTGATATAGTTGCCCATCTCCCACTTGTCAATTTCATGCTGAATATCGGTATTTGATTTCCACTCATTTTTAACAAATTGCAAATAGTCCCAACCAGAGAGACTCTTGTCAAACCAATCACTCGTCTCCAAATAAAAGACATGATCCTTTACTTGCTCATAGTTCAAGCCATCATATAAAACCTTACCAGAAGTCGGCTTAAGCAGGCCGACGAGTACACGTAAAACGCTGGTTTTTCCAACGCCGTTAAGCGCATGAAGCAAGTAGATTGAACCATCTTCAAAGCTAAAGCTGGCATTTTCCAGAATCGGTTCCCGCAAGGTAAGATTCAGGTTTTTAATTTCAATCATTGGGTTTTCCTCCCATTTTCAAATCTCTTAGAAAAAAATAGTTTAAACATACTAAGATCGTTGTTGAGACAGCCAAAACTATTACTCCGTTCGTAAAATTCACCTGCGGATAGGTGATGAATTCTGTACTACCCTCAACGATAAAGGGACCAGAATGGCCAAAAGAGTTAGTAACTGCCATAGGAGCTGAAAAATATGTCATTGGAATATACTGAGCAAACTTGCGAACACTTACAACAAAGTTGGGCAACAGCATTCCCCCGCCAAGTGTCAGCATGGCAATTAGTAGTGTTATCGTCCGATTTCTGAACAGCTGACAAAATAGCAAAACAAATGCAGCAATAAAGGCCAAATTTAATATAGCAAGAATGATTGTGGGGAGAAAAAGTTGATACAATGGTCTAAAGGTAAAAGCCTTGGCTCCAGCATCTATGGTAGCCATAGGATAATTCGGATTCCCAAAACCACACGCAAGAGACGGCAAAATCAAAACCAGCAAGAAGATAAGCAAAAAATACCCGCTTGACATGATTGTGCCGCTAGCCCAACTGATTAAAGACTGACCGTGTTGAGGCAATAAATTGCCCAATCGCATTCGCTCCACGTAGCCTGAACAATAAAGTTTGGTTAGGAAAAAAATAACTGCTAACCCGACCAAGAAAGGTAGCACATCATACATCATACTAATTACAAAAAATCCGCCTTTGATGGGATAATCGTTTTCTTTAGCCATTTTTTGCTTTTTTAAGGTCTTTACGTAAAGCAGATCTCTTTTTGCTAATGCCAGTCTTAAGCTTCCTGTATAATTGCGCTGTGCATCAGCTAGAGCGGTTTCATCTTTTTTTATCAGATAGTGATAGGCAGTCTGCCAGTTTTTTCTTTTGAGAGCCACAGTGAGCACTCGACTGTCTTTAGCTGATCTCTCGCTTTGTTTTAATTCTTGCGTTAACTTTTTCTTAGTCGCAGGTTTTAAATGTGGCTCCTCCAACTGCTCTTTATATTCTTTAATATTATTTTTTATTAGCGCCAGATTACCCTTAGCGTCTTGAAGATCACTGCTGTCCTGATTCCTAACCTGGAATAAATTCAGCCAAAAATAACAGCAGACTAACAAAATAGCCAATAAGCTGAACCAAGTAAATTTACTCTTATAAACCTGCTTGATTTGAAATTTAAAAAACGGCATTTCAACTATTCTCCTCATAAAATTAGAAAAACTGTTGGATTAAAGCTGCAATTCAATAGTTTGGGTTAATTTCTCGGTCTTCATCAAAGTATAAAATATATTTTTTAACAAATTATAGGTTTATTCTAACCTTGTTTTAACAAATAGTAACATTAACTACACACTTTAACAATACTAATTTAAAACTAGCAGGCTTGTTCAAATTTAGCGAAAAAAAGAGCCATTGGATTTACCAATAGCTCGATTATTTTTTTATTAATAATAAAAATTATTCAGCTCTGTTACCGCCACGGCTCTTAATGATTTCTTCTTGAATTGATTTTGGCGTAGGTGCGTAGTGGTCAAAGACCATTGTGAAAGTACCACGACCTTGAGTTGATGAACGTAAAGTAGTTGCATAACCAAACATTTCAGCCAGTGGAACCATTGAGTTCAAGACCTTAGCCCCTGCACGGTCAACCATGTTGTCCATCGTACCACGACGAGCAGTGATTGAGCCCATTACATCACCTAAGTATTCTTCAGGAGTAATTACTTGAACTTTCATAATTGGTTCAAGAATTACAGCACCTGCTTTAGGAGCTGCATTTCTCAATGCAAGTGAGGCAGCAACCTTGAAGGCAGCTTCGGAAGAGTCGACTTCGTGGTAACTACCATCGTAAAGCTTAGCCTTAATATCAATCAATGGGTAACCTGCAAGGATGCCATTCTTCATTGATTCTTGCAAACCAGCATCTACTGAAGGGATAAATTCACGCGGAACAACACCACCAACGATAGCATCTTCAAATTCGTAGCCTTTACCTCTTTCGTTTGGCGTAAATTCGATCCAAACGTCACCGTATTGACCCTTACCACCAGACTGACGAACAAATTTACCTTGTGCGCTGGCTGGTTGAGTGAAGGTTTCACGGTAAGCAACTTGTGGTTCACCGATCTTGGCTTCAACGTGAAACTCACGTTTCATACGTTCAACCATGATTTGGAGGTGCAATTCACCCATTCCGGAAATCAAAGTTTGACCAGTTTCAGCATTTGTTTCAGCTCTGAAAGTTGGATCTTCTTCAGTTAATTTTTGTAAAGCAACATCAAGCTTGTCACGATCAGCTTTTGATTCTGGTTCAATTGAAACTTGAATAACTGGGTCTGGAACTTCCAAACTCTCCAAAATTAATGGATGATCTGGATCAGTCAATGAATCACCAGTGGTTGTGTTCTTCAAACCGATTGCACCAGCGATATCACCTGAGAATACTTCGGAGATTTCGCTTCTTGAGTTGGCGTGCATTTGAAGCAAACGACCAACACGTTCACGGTTATTCTTTGAAGCATTAAGTACGTATGAACCAGATTCAAGCGAACCGGTGTAGACACGAATGTAAGTTAAACGACCAACAAATGGGTCAGTTGCGATCTTGAATGCTAAAGCTGAGAATGGCTTGTCGTCACCGGCAATTAATTCAACTTCTTCATCAGTCTTAGGATCATGAGCAATATAAGGCTTAACATCTAATGGTGATGGCAGATAGTCAACAACACCGTCAAGCATCATTTGCACACCCTTGTTCTTGAATGCAGAACCTGCGAAGACAGGGAAAGCCTTTAAGTTCAAGGTTGCCTTACGAATAGCAGCCTTTAATTCATCTTTAGTAACTTCTTCGCCGTTCAGATATTTTTCCATAACATCGTCATCAACGTCAGCTACTTGCTCGATTAATTCATTACGACGCTTTTCTGCTTCTTCTTTATATTCATCTGGAACAGGAATAGTATCCCACTTTGCTCCAAGCTTATCTTCGTCGTAAACATCGGCAACCATTTCGATTAAGTCGATAACACCTTCAAAGGTTTCAGCAGAACCAATTGGCATTTGAACTGCTAAAGCGTTGGCGTTTAAACGTTCATGCAAAGAGGTAACAGACTTATCAAAATCTGCACCAATCTTGTCCATCTTGTTAACAAAAACAA
>CALYQE010000129.1 GCA_945281075.1 uncultured Lactobacillus sp.
GAGGTTGAATTTAGCTTAATTTATTTTTTCCCAGGCTTGTTCAATTTTTTCATAATCTAAAAAGGAGGTATCAGGGAAAAGAAGTTTGGCTTCACTAAGTTCATCGCGGTCGCCAACACCGACTGAAAGTGCACTGGAGCGGTTAATTGCGGTAATGCCAGCAACTGAGTCTTCAATGCCTGCACAATCTTGCGGGGCAAGGTTAATTGCTTCAGCTGCCGCATTGAAAATATCTGGCGCCGGCTTGCCTGCAGCCACCTTGCTCGGATCGGCAATGGCATCAAAGGTATCAAGCAACTGCAGTTTTTCTAAAATAAAGGGGCCGTTTAAACTGGCTGAGGCCAGTGCGAGCTTAATGTCGTGCTGCTTAAATTGGGAGATTAGGTTGGAGATTCCAGGTAAGATGTTATTTGGCGTTAAGCCATTAAGTAATTCGCGAAAAACTTTATTTTTTTCGGCAGTCATTTGGTTAAAATCTTCATCACTAACTTTAATGTCGAGATAGTTTAAAATGGCCGTTAGTGAGTCGGCACGACTTACGCCTTTGGTTTGCACCTCGAGCTCATCGGGGAGTTCCCGGTTAAAATGGTCTTTAATTAGTTTGCGCCAAGCTTGAAAGTGATAGACCGAGGTATCGGCAATTACACCGTCAAGATCAAACAGTACGCCTTTCATTTAAAAACTTCCTTTCACTTGCTAATGGGGTTTGCGCCATGATCGCTTTAATTTGTTCAAAATCATCATCTGAAATATTGATAAATGGAAGCATGACATTCATTTCAATTAATGAACTGCTGCCAAAGGTTGCCAGATTCTTAGGATCTTGCAAGAAACCGAAGACGCCGTTAATTGGCAGCAGTTGATCGATTAATTCTTGATCAGCCATAAGATCTTTAGCCGGCATATTCAGATTGTAGTATTCGATATAACTAGTTTCCGGTTGATAAGAAATAGTATAGTCACCGTTAGTTAAATCTAATGGCAAGGTTTCTAAAGAACCATTAACTTTTACCTGACCGTTTGCCCGTGGCAATTTGACCTTCACGTGTTGTCCAAATGGAATGCTTAACTTGATTTCAATCGTATGATGCTCATCTTGTTCAAGTTGATATTCGATCTTCAGATCACCGTAGGAACTCTCGTAATGTCCCTGAACATGTTTAAGGCGGTAATCAAATTGCGGTGCAAAAGTGACATCCTGATAACCATTTTCTTGTGCGCCGAGGCCTAGCACTTGTTGGTAAACCCATTGCATAATTGCTCCGATTGAATAGTGGTTGAGTGAATTCATTCCTTCTGGATTCATTGAACCATCGGCCAAAACAGAATTCCACCGTTCCCAAATCGTTGTTGCACCAAGGTTAACTGCATAAAGCCAACTAGGGAAGTCCTCATTTAAGAAGATTTGCATAGCCAGTTTATGCTCGCTATTTTCTGAGAGCACTTGGCAAATCAACGGGGTACCAACAAAGCCGGTCTTCAGGTGGTTGTTATCTTTACCTAATCTGGTAACGAGATCACGAACCACCCGTTGTTTTTGTTCTTGCGGGACAAGGTCGAAGCGCAAAGCTAAGGCATAGGCAGTTTGGGTATCGATTGATAGCCGACCGGTCTTAGTAATAAACTCGGCTCTGATTGCTTGTTTGATTGCTTCAGCTTGTTTAGCGTAGGTTTGTGCATCATCAGGATGGTCTAAAATTTCCGCTGCTTGAGCAACAATTGAGCTTGAATAGTAATAGTAAACAGAAGCAATAAAGTCTTCATCAGTCTTACCTGTCGGCATGGCTGGGTTTTCACCGTCTAAGGACAACCAGTCACCAAATTGGAAACAACCAGTCCATAGATTTGGGGTAGAAGTGGATTTGCTAATCCAATCAACCCAAGCCTTCATGCTGGAGTAGTTTTGGCGGAGAATTGCTGGATCATTATATGCTTGATAAACAGTCCAAGGAATGACCGTTGCCGCGTCGCCCCAAATAGCTGCACCACCGCTGTCATTGCCCATTGCTGGGGCATACATTGTCAACATGCCGTCATGATTTTCTTGCTCAATTTGCATGTCACGCGCATATTTCTTGAAGAAAGCATAAGCATCCATATTTAATACGGCTGTGCTTGAGAAAATGTCTGCGTCACCCGACCAGCCAAGTCGTTCATCACGCTGCGGGCAGTCGGTTGGAACATCAAAGAAATTGCTCTTTTGGCTCCACATCACGTTTGCAAGCAGGCGATTAACCTTGGCATTATCGGTAGTAATTGAGCCGGTTGTTTTCATGTCAGAGTAAATTACGGCAGCTCTAAAGTCATCCTTGTTCAATGGCTTTGTGTTACCAGTTACTTTAACGTAGCGGTAGCCGTAGTAAGTGAAGTGGGGACGAACCCATTTTTGTTCACCATTAGACGTGTAATCAAAAGCAGCACGCGCTTCTCTTAGATTGTCGCGGTAGAAGTTGCCATTTTGTAAAATTTCCCCGACTTGCAATTTTAGGGTAGTTCCGGATTGCTCGCGGTTAAAGAATTCCGGCCAGCCAGCTTGGTTTTGTCCAAAATCTAGGACGGTTTCACCAGCAGGGGTCTGAATAATTTCTTTGACCGGTAAATATTCCTCAACTTTGAGCGGCAAGCTAAGACGATCGTGAAGCACTGACTTACTGTGGTCAATGACTTTCGCAGGTTGCCAAGCGGTAATTTCACGAGTATCGTCGTAGTCTTCACCATAGTAAATGGCGGATTTAGTTACTTTGCCGGAAGTAGTTTGCCATGATTCATCACTGACAATTTTTTCCGTAGAACCGTCTTCATATTGGACATAGAGTTCAGCAATGGCGATCTGTTGGTCACCATAGATGTTATCTTGTCCGCCATCAAAGCCAAAGTTACCTTTGTACCAGCCATCGCCAAGCAAAATTAGCAGTTTTTGATCAGGTGAAGCTTGTAAAGCACTAGTCACATCATAAGTTTGAACTTGAACCAGGTGATCATAGGCGGTAACACCAGGGGCTAACAATTCATTGCCGATTTTTTCGTCGTTTAAGTATGCTTCATAGACGCCTAATCCAGTCATATACAAACGAGCACTTGCGACTTTTTGCTTTAAAGTGAACTGCTTATCTAAAAGGGTGTTCTGAAGATTTTTATCTTCGTTACCAATCCAACTAGCGGTGAATGGTTCATCCATTTTTCCAGTTTCAAAAAAGCTGCTTTTGCTGATTTCTTTTGCAGGGGTTTTTACGCTAATTGTGACTTCATAACGTGTCCGCGGCGTGAGTGCAAGTTCAAAGTCAAAAAAGTTATGGTCATAATCTTGCCAGTCAGAAGCATAAACAGTTTCTTCGGCTTTTACCACGATCTTCTTTTTAAGCTCTTGCATTGGCTCAGAACTGGTGATTTCGAAATCAATGTGTAAATGATTGTCAAAATCATAGCCAAGCGGAGCAGCCAGATGATTAATTGAAATTTGGCTAATCTCCATCATTGTTATTCTCTCTTTCTATAAGCGGGTATCAAATTTACCGCAGAAAGGATCTACCGGATTCTTGCCTAAAAATTCTTCTTCTCCGGTCATCTTTCTCATTAAAGCATTGATTGTTACTTCGTTTCCAGTATAGGCATTGATATAGGTTGAAACCATTGGAATATCAAAGAGGTGATATGGGTTGCAAGTTGAAACGAAAACAGTAGGGATATCCTTCATGAACCAAGGAGCATCAGCTGCCATTAGGTGAATCCAATCAAGTCTTGTGGTTGTTTGGTTGCTTGCTGTTTCGACATTAGCAACGTAAAAGGCCAAGTCAAAGCGTTTTTTTTCGTATTGAACCCCGCCTTCAAAAACCTCCTTAAAGTTCAGATTTTTACGGTCAAAAACAGTCACTTTAAAGCCTTTTTCTTCCAATTTTTGTTTGAACTTTGCCGTAACCTGGCCACCTTCCTTAAAGCCGCCATCATTTGTGTCGCCTAAAACAACTAACCGAATCCGTGGATACTTGTCTGGTGTAATTGGCAAGAGGTGATCGCGATCTTTGACAAGCGTAATTGATTCATCGGCAACTTTAGCAGCTAATTTTTCATGTTCAGCTAGTTTCAAATCAATTGAAGGTAAGGAAGGTTCACAGAGCTGGTTATCCGTGTTCATAACTCCTTGAGCGATTTTGGTTGCGATGATGCGGGTAACAGCGTCGTCGACACGTTCCATCGGAATTCTACCGTCAGCAACGGCCTCAGTTACGTACTTATAATCTTCATCGATGTCTTTGTTGAATAAAATCATGTCGATACCGGCATTAATGGTTGCAACCAATGCTTCTGAACGTTTCATAACGGCATTGTAACCAATCATTGGAGTAGCATCAGTAATAGTTAAACCATTGAAGTTCAACTCTTTCTGCAATAAGCCATCGATCAATAGTTTAGAAGTAGAAGCAGGGCGCAAGTCTTTATCTGCAATTCCTGGTTCTAATTTGCGTTCCCATGCAGGCTGCATAATGTGCGCAATCATAATACTTGGCAGACCATTTTCAATTAAGTGGTGGTATATTTCACCATAAGATTCCATCCATTCATCCGCTGAAAGTGAATTGACTGAACTAACAAGGTGTTGGTCACGCTCATCGACACCGTCACCTGGGAAGTGTTTAGCCACTGGAATAACATGGTTGGCGTTAAGACCGGCAATTTGCGCATCAGACATTTTGATCACGCGGTCTTTATCGCTACCAAATGTCCGAACGTTCATGATCGGGTTGCGGAAGTTTTGATCAATGTCAACAATCGGTGCAAAAGACATGTTGCCACCAACTTGTTTTGCCTCGTACCCAGATACAGCACCAAGATTATAAGCGTTTTGAGCATCATCAGTTGCAGCAATTTGTAATGGACGACCAAACCATGTTCCGCCTGTGATCAACCCATTTCCTCCAGCTTCGAGATTGGCTGCAATTAAAAGTGGAATTTTACTGGCTTTTTGCGAAACGGCAATCTCGCGCTGTAATTTCTGCGCTTTATCTGGCCGATACATAATTCCGCCCGGTTGAAACTTTTTAACAAACTTTTGTAAATCGGTTTTTTCCTCATCTTGACCTATAACAAAAAAGAGTTGTCCGATTTTTGCATCAGTTGACATGCTTGCGACTGTTTTG
>CALYQE010000130.1 GCA_945281075.1 uncultured Lactobacillus sp.
TTAATTTGACAAGAAAAACTCAAGCCGATGTGGTTTAATTATCATAAAAATAAAAAAAGAGAGAAGAAATCAATGAATGTTAATTTCATTTTATTGTTGCTAACCGTTTTCTTAATCATCATCGGGGTCTTTTCTTTGGTATTTGGCCTAAATGGGAGAATTCCTAATAAATGAGAATAGCTTTATTGGTGACTAATTTATTGCTTTTGCTCGTCATTGGCCTTCTGATTTACTTTTTAATGAAAAGTCCATTGGTATGAGTACCTCATTAGAAAGACTTATGATGTATTGTGCACGTCGTATAAGCCTATTAAAGATTAAAAAAATAAAGTCAAAATGATGCCAAATTTGATGGACAGATTTAAGCACATTCGCCAAAATTCTTAAATACAAAAAGTCACAGCATTCGTTATTGCTGTGACTTTTCTTACTATTGTGGATATGAAAGCTTATGCTAAATATAAATTACAGACTATTTTTATATTAACCATTAGTTTGGTTAAGCATGTAATTATACGTATCACCAGATTTGACAAAACTGCAAGGTATCTTGTTGTTAAAGATGCTAGAAAGATAAGTTTCCATATATCTTACGCCAAATTCCTCCAAGTTAAAATGTCCAACTGTCAGTAAGGTCTTGTTTAAACCAAGCATGTTGCTATCCTTAATATATTCACTCAACGTGAAATCTATTACTTCCAAACCAAGAACTAAATCAAAATGTTCTTGGTCAATTTTTGTAATAAGATCCTTAGCATCGCCTAAGTTATGGGTTGGAAGCAATACTTTACTTACAATAGTGTCAGGATTACCGTAAATTTTGCAACCATTCAGCCGACCAACCGACATTAACTTCGCAGCAACATTTTTTACAGTCGTTTTAGGTAGCGTATATTCGCGGTACTTTGACCGTAAATAATTTTCGTCCTTTTCATCACCGCCTGTAGCATATTTATCCCACCCCATTTCTTGGGCAAAGCCATAAAAAATGCCATCGAAATAGCGCTTGCCTACCGGAATGCCGCCAAAATGAATATGATCATGATCACGCCAAACAACAATTTGGTTGTCCTCAAGCAGCTTTTTCTTTAACTTAAAAGTCTCATTTGCTGTTTCTTCAAGCCAATCAGTATGGTCCCCATGGTTCCAAAATAAAGCTTCATGACTAATAATCAAATTTGCACCTTTTTTTATTGTTTCTTTAATGACATCAATATTCGCCCAAGTTGTAGTAACAATACCAGTACATTCATTATTGACAAATTCTGATCCAAATAGAATTTTGTCACGTTTCATGTCTTTTCCCAACTCATTGCCGGCATGATAGTCAATTACTTTCTTAACAACATCATTTATCTTCATTTAAAATCCCTTCTTTAACATTTGCTTGTTTGATTATTTGTCTTAGATGCATTATCAGATAAATACGCTCAGATTCACTTAGCTTATAGTTAAACTTCTGTTCCAAGTAGCCTGTGATTGACAATGCGCAATCTTGCAGCTGTGGGTAGCTATTTATTATTTGTTGATACAGTTTCACGTCCTCTCCAGTATCCACAAAAAACTCTTTATTTTGGATTCGTGTTAATAAAAATTTGAGGTGCGTTTTGAGCCTCTGAACATTCACTTTATCCTCTTTAATATTAAGATGTAACTTATCTGAAGCAATTTTTAAGATATCTGATATTGCTTTATCTTTGGACATTTTGCTCTTATCAAAGTTCTTAATTGACTCTTTTTCATTTTCGACAAAGTGAATAGCAAGAAAACCAGTCTCATTTGCTTGAAGCACAACATCAAATTCATGCTCAATCAGTTCTTTGCTTTTTTCAGCCTGAATAAATTCTCGGTTATATGCATCCTTGATTTCATTAATCGGCAGTTCTCCCCCATCTGACTTTTGCGAAGCACGTTTCACGGTAAAGAAAATATGGTCAGCTAATGAAATTAAGAGAAAAGAGTTAAAGCTAATATCCATGTCTTCCTCAGCCTCTTTAACAATTTTTTTAGCCACATCAAAATACTTCATAGGTATTTCTTCACTTAAAGAGAGAAAAGACCTGGCCCATTCCGATTCTGCTTCTTTAACAAAGACTGCATCATTTTCTTTAATTGTAATTTTTTGACCAGCCTTTTTTTGAAAACCAACTCCTTTGCCCCACAATATGCTTTCCTTTTGAGTCTGCTGGTTTTTAATTAAAACAATATTATTATTAAAAACTTTAACTATGTTCATTTATTTGCTCCATAAAACAAATTTAAATTTTATTCATCCTCAAATTCACTTTCCTCATTTTTTATATAGTCATTTACTAGCACCAACTGTTTCTTAGCATCTGCAAGAACTTCTTCAATATTCTGACTAGAGAGCTTTTCTTCAGGCAAAAGCGTCAACTGAATTGCAGCAATCAAATTTATTCCAGTGACTAAAAAAATATTCTGGTTAATGTATTTGGAAGCTTGCTGGTTAACGCTACCTCCTAGTAGATCAGTAAAAATAATGCATTTTTCATTGCTTTTTACCTTTTTGATTTCCCCAGCCAGTTTTTCTTCAGGAAACTTATTGCTGTTCTCATATGCAGCGATCGCAGTAATTTGGTCACCTAAACCTGTGAAAAAGTTGAGTGAATCCTTTAATCCGATCGCTAAAGTTTTGTGCGTTACAATAATTATTTTTATCAAAATCGTATTCTCCACTTTGTCCATTTCAAAAAATTAAGCTTTAAAAAGCCCAATAACTGCACCAACCATTGCCAATACAATCACAGCTAAAATTAGTGTTGCCATCTTAACTTTCTTTTTCAACATGTAATAAAGAACGAATACTAGAATTGCTGGAAGCAAAGAGGGACATATTTGGTCAAGAATACTCTGCAAGGAAATTTTTACGCCACCAGTTTGAAAGGTCCATCCAGTCTGCACGTTAACAGTTGATGAAACAATTGAACCAATAACCATTATTCCTAAGACTGAAACAGCATCAGTAAATGCGTCAAGTTTCTGTCCCAGTTTTGAAAGTAGGTTTGTTCCTGTTTGGTATCCAACGAAATATAGATAGGGACGAAGGAAAAAGCAAACTAAGAAAACAGCTAAGAAAAGCCACATTCCTAGTGGATTACCATTTTTACCCATTGATCCTGCAATTGCACCGAAAATCGTCGGCAGCATCACCCAAATAATCGTGTCACCTATTCCTGACAAAGGCCCCATCAATCCTGTTTTAAGATTTTGTACAGCTTCGATTGACTTAACGCCATCTTTTTCTTCCATTGCAAGAGTTGCACCGGTAATAAGTGGGGACAGCCAAGGGTTGCAGTTATAATACCTGAAGTGGTTATCTAAAGACAAAACTAGGTCATCATCATTTGAATATATTTTCCTCAGCACTGGAAATAATTCCCACACGATCGTAGGAGCAATTCCTGTGTCATAGTTAAAAGTAGTTACACCTAGAAAGTGCCTAAAAGCTGTCTTTAAAATATCTTTTTTAGTCAACTTTTTTATATTATTCATCTTCCATATCCTCCTCAGTTAAATTACTATTGTTTTCTGAAACTTGATTAGACACTTTTTTGTTTGCAATACTTTGATATAAATGAATTGCTGCAGCTGCGCCCAAAAGCGCGACGCCAAGAACGGGAATCTTTAAATATGCTGTAGCAACAAAGCCAACAATTAACCAATAACCATATTTTTCAAGGGGCATGTAAACTAGAAGCATCGCAAAACCAACCGCGGGAAGCATTCCGCCCGCAACATTTAAGCCAACTGTAAACCACTGAGGCATGAAGTCCAAAATTGCCTGAACTACTGATTTTCCGAAAACAATCGCTATAAAGACGGGAATAGTAGATTCCAGTGGATAAATCAAAGTAGCCAGTGGGATCGTTCTTGTCATTTTTCCAAACTGTCTTTTATGAGCAAAGTTTTGTGCGCGTTTAGCAATCGCAGAATTAATCAACTTTACCAAAACGTCAAAATTCATTCCCAGCATCCCAACAGGCAAACCGATAGCCATTCCTGCAGCCATCCCTTTTCCTGATGTAATTGCAATTGTGGACGAGATAATTGCCGCCATCGGATAATCAGGCATGGAAGCTCCACCTAAGTTTGCGACACCAAGTGACATTAATTGCAACGTAGCTCCGATTTCTAGACCCTGTTTAAAATTACCTAATATCAAGCCTGCCAACGCTCCGTATAAAATTGTTATCTTGCCCGCAATCTGCGTACTGTGGCGGTCTAGTGAATATACATAAGATAAAAGTGAAATCAAGACAATTTCTTTAATAGTTAATCCCATAATTATATTTCCCCTTTCTTTTTCAGCAAATCAAGCACATCAACTGGATTATCTTTTGTTGTATACATTGACAAAATTGAAACACCCAGGTTTGCCATCTCGGCATAGATACTCACTTCGTCTTTTTTGATGTATGCACGATTAGTAATTCGAATAGAATCCTCGTACGTCAATGTTCCACCCAAAATCAACTCAGCAAATTTAACTCCATTTTTACGCAAATTAAGAAATATCTGTGGACTCTTCGCGAGAATAAAAACTTTTTGTCGATCATATTTTCCCTTCTCGAAGTTTCCCAGCGCCACTTCCTCACTGATTACCGAAATTGCCATGCCAGCAGGGCGTCCTAGTTTCATCGCGTCCTTCAAAACAGGATTTGAAGCAGTTTCATCATCAATTACCATCACTCTTGTTGCACCTGATTGCGGTGCCCATGAAGTAGAAACGATGCCATGCAAGAGTCTGTTATCTATTCTTGCTCCAACAACTACCATTCTTATATTCCTCCTAAATTTAACAATTAAAAATTAGGGCAATAAAAAAACCAAAATAAGCGCAATAGAAATTGCATTTATTTTGGTTTTGCTCACATTACTTAGAAAGTATGCGATTACAATCCTAATTTATCTGCATGATAGCCTTAATCGAATCAGATGTCAAGCAAGCGTTTTAATTGATTAGTACTTGCCAATTTTTTGTGAGGACATTACATTCTACTATGTGCATATTTTAGCTTCGATATATTTATATGTTGTATAATCACGGTAGAAAGTGCGAAAAGAGGTGAATAAAATGAGTAAAGAA
>CALYQE010000131.1 GCA_945281075.1 uncultured Lactobacillus sp.
GTGTTAAAGAATTGCTAAAATATGGACTCAACTGTGCCTTAGTTACGTATGGTCAGGCTCAATTATTTTCGAAAGATTTAATTGATGTTCCAACAGTTTTAAGAGTAGATGGCTCGGTCAATGTCTTTGATAATACCGTTCCAAATACAGCTCAGTTTTTCGACGTTACTGATGCTTTGAAACTTGGAGCCAGTGGAGTAGTCTGCATGACATTTCCAGGAGCTCCAGACGGTAGAGAAGAATTTTCTCATAAAATGTTAGCTAAATTGTCTAAACAAGGAGAAGAATGGAATGTTCCAGTGATTGCAGAAACTCTTCCTTGCTCCTATCCGGTTTTAGATAAATACCCTAACTCTAATAATCCAGATTATATAAAAACGGCCGCACGATTAGGAGTTGAATATGGAGCAGACGTTATTAAAACAAGATTTACAGGCAACGTAGAAGTTGATCGCAAAATCGTTGAAAATACTATTCGCCCTGCAGTCGCCTTAGGCGGACCAAAAACTGACAATAAAACATATTTTGAATATGTTCATAATTTGATGGAAGCAGGCGTTAAAGGTATTGCTACGGGAAGGAACATTACTCAAGACCCTAATCCAATTGGCAAGGTTGCTGCTTTATCGGCTATTGTCCATGACGAAAAATCAGTCGAAGAAGCTCTACAGATATATTCAGAAACAAGATCATAAGATCAAAACTCAGAAATTTTCTTTAATTTAATAAGAATTAAACCAAGTTTATAGCTTAATAGCAATTTTTGATATTTATATTGGAGGAAATTAGATGCGGCAAAATAAAATAATTATCCCCTCAGTGAGAGAGCTCAAATTCTTACAAATAGCTTGTAAAACAAAGGCATCAGTCATTCTTTTGAGCAACACTGACATCGGAAACTTAATTCAACAAACTTCTTATGTCCATAAGTATAAAAAGAAGGCCTTTGTACATTTGGAATTAGTAGCTGGCTTTGCACCAGATGCCAAAGGCTTAAGACTGCTAAAAAATATGTACCATGTTGACGGGGTTTTTACTACTAATATACAAGCTGGCAATATTGCCAAGAATATCGGGTTAACAGTTATTTACCGCTTCTTCTTAATTGACAGCCGTTCTCTAAAAAGAACAAGTGCAATTTTAGAAAACAATAAGTTTGATGCTATTGAAGTTCTTCCTGCATGCTGTGCAATCATCGAATCAAATAGTTTAGCAAAATTAAAGAGAGATTCTAAATTACTTGCTGGTGGCTTCATTAATACTATGAATATGGTTGATCAAATTTTTAAATTGGGATTTTCTGGAATTACAACTAGCAACAGAAAACTTTGGTAATAAGAAAGGTGTGAAAATATGACTAAATACTTAATGGGTATCGACAATGGTGGTACCTCTACAAAGGCAGCTATTTATGATTCTGCTGGGCACGAAGTGGCCAAATCGACGATTTATACTGAAATGATAACGCCTCATGAATTTTGGACAGAAAGAGACATGTCCGAACTTAAGGAAGTCAATTTTAAAGTCATTCGAAACGTTTTAAAAAAATCAGGCATTAATTCTAAACAAGTTGCCGGAATTGGAATAACTGGTCACGGTAACGGACTTTATTTAATAGGAAAAAACGGAACCTTTGTGCGCAATGGCATTATTTCTACCGATAATCGTGCTAACCAAATCGTAGAAAAATGGCTCTCTGATGAAAAATATGAAACGATTGTTCGGCCTAGGACTTACGCGACAATCTGGAGTTCACAGCCAGCCTCACTTTTGAAATGGTTGGACGAGAACGAGCCTGAAATTTATGACAAAACTGAATATGTCTTCATGATTACAGATTTGGTGCGTTACTGGCTTACAGGAAAGGCTGGTTTTGAAAAGTCAAATGCTAGTGGAACCTCGCTTTTTAATCAAAAAACCGAAAAACTTGACGAAAAAGTATTTGAATACTTTGGCATTACCAAATGGTTAAAAAAGATGCCTCCTATAGTCGAGTCCACAGAAGAATGTGGAACAATTACTGAAGAGGTTAGTAAAAGAACTGGCCTGCATGAAGGTACACCTGTTGCTGGTGGGCTATTCGACATTACTGCAAGCGCCCTTTCGACGGGATTAGTTAGTCATAACCAACTATCAATTGTAACTGGAACTTGGAGCATTAACCAATATATCGATAACAAAATTTCAGTCGTTAAAGATTTATTTATGACATCTGATTACCCGATTGAAGGTGAGTACTTATTGACAGAGGCCTCACCAACCAGTGGTTCCAACTTGACTTGGTTCATTGATACCTTTATGAAAGATCATTCTCAGCTATTAGAAATGGTTAATAATGACAGTAGCATATATGACTATTGTTCAAAATTAGTGGCATCAGTTAAACCATGGGAAAGCAAGCTGATTTTCTATCCATTTATTTTTGGTTCGAATGCAGGAATCACTAATTCATCCGCCGGTTTTATTGGAGCAACGAAAGATACATCCCTTGCACAATTTGTAAATGCAATATACGAGGGTGTTTGCTTTGCTCATAAAGCCCACGTTGAAAAGCTTGCAAAAATAAATACAAATATACTAAGTTCACCAATACACATAGCTGGAGGTATTACTAATTCGGATGTTTGGCTACAAATGTTTGCGGATATTTTTCAAAAACCTCTTGAATTGGTTAACGTGAAAGAAAATGGTGCCATGGGATCGTCCATGGCTGCAGGAGTAATGTCTGGATTATTCTCGGACTTTTCATCTGCATCAAAGAATATGGTTCATATTTCTAGGACTATCTTGCCAAACCCAAAATTGGCTGAAGTCTATAGAGAAAAGTATGAATTGTATCAACAAGTTGTGAAAGACCAATCTTTCGTCTGGAACGATATCGGAAATGCAAAATTAGCAACAGTATAGGAAGCATAAACATCTTTAAAGGAGAAAAAATGGAATTAGGCTTAAAAGGTAAAAAAGCACTGGTAACTGGTGGCGCTACGGGTTTAGGACAGCAATTTGTTTTGGCTTTAGCTAAAGAAGGCGTCACAGTTGTTTTTAGCTTTCTTAGTGAAAATGAACACCCAGAATTAACAGAAGAAAAAGTGAAAGAAGAAACTAATCAAAAGGCTTATGGCTTGAAAGCAGACCTTTCTCAAGTTGAAGAAGCTAGGAAGCTATTCGATGAGGCTCATGAAAAATTAGGTCAAATTGATATTTTAGTAAACAACGCCGGAATTTGGTTAAGCGGAATGGTTACAGAAATTAAAGACAAAGATTGGGATTTAGAATTAGAAACCAATTTAAGAGCACCTTTTTTACTCGCACAAAGATTTGCAATTGCTGCAAACAAAGAAAACCATGGTGGCCACGTCTTAAATGTAACTAGTCAGGCAGCATATTACGGTTCAACCACTGGACATTCTCATTATGCTGCTTCTAAAGCTGGGCTAATCGCTTTTAATGCTTCATTTGCTCGTGAGCAAGCTAAGAATAAAATCAACAGCAATAATATTGCAATTGGAATCATGCACACCAGAATGATTCAAGCTAACCTTGATAAAAATCCTAACTATTATGTAAACAGGATTCCAATGGGTAGAGTTGTCGAGCCCAATGAAATCGCAAAAATGGGAACACTGCTGGTTTCTGATGTATACAGCTATATGACAGGGGCAACGGTTGACCTTACTGGTGGAATGTTAATGCACTAAGATTTTAGAAAGAAGAGTTAAATATGAAAATAATCGCTTTTGGTGACAATCTGATTACCCCCGAAATGCTAAGCACGGGATTAAAGCAATTTGAAGAAAATGGCGACTTAGTTGAAATTAGAGACTGGAGCCACGAGACAGTTGAAGACTTACAAACTGACAATATCAAAATCGAACAAGAAGGTGCCAATGCCGTAGACATTGCCAGTCACGACTTGCTCAAAAGTATTAAAGATTTTGATATGATTATTACCCAATTTATGCCTATAGGAAAAAAGGTAATTGATCAAGCCAAAAATCTTAAATATATTGGCGTTCTAAGAGGTGGTACTGAAAATGTAGATAACAAATATGCACAAAGTAAAGGCATAAAAGTTATCAACACTGCTGGCCGTAATGCGCGTGCTGTTGCAGAATTCACAGTTGGCATGATACTTTCTGAGACAAGAAATATTGCACGTACAAATGCAAAGATGCATGAAGATATTTGGTTCAAGGACTTCCCTAATAAAGACAATATTCCTGAAATCGGTGGCAAGACTATTGGAATCATTGGTTTCGGTCATATTGGACAATTAGTAGCTAAATTTTTAAGTGGCTTTGACGCTAAAATCATTTACTATGATCCATATGTTCAAAAAACAAATTTAAATGCTAAAAAGGTTGACAGCATTGCTTACCTTCTCAGTTGTTCTGATATTATAACAATTCACATGAGAGCAACAGAAGAAACTCATCGCATCATTGACGAGGATATGTTTGAAATAATGAAACCAAATGCATACTTTATCAATACTGCTCGCTCTGCTCTGGTTGACGAAAAAGCACTGATCTCGGCATTAAAAGAAGGTAGAATAGCTGGTGCAGCAATTGATACTTTTGACAAGGAACCTCTTCCAGCAGATTCTGAATTTTTAGGTTTAAAGAATGTCACTTTAACCTCGCATTTAGCGGGTTCGACAGCTGATGCTTTCAAAAACACTCCAAAATTGTTCGCTCAAAGATTTTTAGATAGGCAAAAATAACTTTCTTATTTTAGAATGGAGAACTTTACAATGACATTTATTAACACTATTGTTAGCTTAGGCTCTTCAGTAATGATGCCTATTATCTTTTTTATCGTTGGCATAATTTTTAGAATGAGTCCATCAAAGGCCTTCAAAGCTGGCATGCTTGTTGGCGTTGGCTTTACTGGCGTTTCGATGGTTATTAACTTAATGTTGAACGCTTTAGGTCCTGCATCTAAAGCAATGGTTACACGATTAGGTTTAAAATTAACTGTAACAGACGTTGGATGGGGAACGGCATCAACAATTGGCTGGGGATCATCCATTATGCTGGTTACTGTGATTGGATTCATA
>CALYQE010000132.1 GCA_945281075.1 uncultured Lactobacillus sp.
ATGCCGTAACTACTTCACCATGAATTAACCGATCATCTACTCTTACAAAAGTTATCTTTTTCATTTTAAGCATCTCCTTCAATTTTTATTTCAGCCAACTGCTTATTAACATCCACGAAAGTAGTTGGTGCGACTTTTATTAATTTTTCACAAATTTCATCAACTGTTTTATCTTGAAGTCTCATCATTAAGGCTTCTAAAATTAAACCTAAATTCATACCGGTAAGATGATGAAACTTATACTCTCCCATAAGTGAAACTACTACATTGAAAGGGCTCCCATGATATAAATCAGTAAAAATAATTACATCTTCTGATCCGATTTCCTTTAATTTAGTTTCGATTTCACTCCTTAATGTACTTACATCCTCAGCTGGATGTAAACCAAATGTCGAAGCTTTATCTTGTTCCCCGACAATCATTTGGGCACTTTCAAGAATTGACTTAGCTAAATCTCCGTGTGAGACCATGATAAATTGCACAACTACCATCTCCTATTAATCTAAAATCTCAGCAAACATTTTAATAAAGTTTTCAAAAGTCGGGTTTTTCTTTAGTTTTTCCACGAAATCTTTATCTTGAATTATTTTGCTAAGATAATTCCAAAGCTGGAAAGCTTTTACGTTATTCTTTTCAATTGAAACTAAGATTATTAAATCTACTTTATTATTGTCATCCCATTGAATTGGTTTCTTTAACAAGAGTATTGATACAAAAGTTGAGACCGATAAGGGACTAATTGGGTGCGGAAACGCTATTGTATTGCTGAAAAAACTGCTTCCTAGTTGTTCTCTTAATCTAACAGCCGTGTCCAGATTTTCATTCTGCTCACCTGCAGCATTTTTAGAAATAGAAATTATTTCATTTAATGCTTCGTCTTTGCTATCCAGGTCCTTAAATTCAAATCTATCTTTTGAAAATAAATTTAATAAATCTTCTTTTGTTTTAAAGCCATCAATGGCAAGTTTAATTTTGAGATATTCTTCATTATTGGGGAAATTACTAATTAAAATAGCACCAAGTTTATCCGTTAACTTAGTTTGATTTGTTGTAAACACTACATCATATTTATTTATGTTTATGTCCGGAGCTTCTGCAATATTGACAATCTTGATTGACGAAATTTCTTTATCAAACCAAGTAATAAACCTTTCCCTTAAAAGAACTATTTCACTTCTTTTTAAATTAGTAAGTATTAACAAATTTTTAAGTCCTGTGAAACGATCATTTCGATTTAAATATTGATTAAAATAAATGGCTAGATAAGATATTTCACTTTCTTTGATCTTTTTACCAATTTTATTTTGTAATAAAAGTCCCATGTAAGCAGCCATATCAAAAGCTAATGGAAAAGACTCGCGGATATTGTCTAACATTACGTTGTCATTTTGGATGTCATATTCCACCCTTGTTATTAGGGGCATAATATGCAGTGCTAAAGAAATTCTAAGATTTATTTCCTGTGTAAAATCAACATTAAATTTATCCCTTATCTCTTCAAGAGCTTGCATAATAAATTGATTAACAGACTTTGAAACGTAATCATAATTAACATAGTCGCTTTTGCTTTGTAGATAAATTGCTAAATTTAAAATTTCACCAGTAGTGGCCTTAAAATAAAACCTTTTTTCTAATGCAGCAAATATTTCATTTGCTATTTGATATCCTTCTTGAAACTCCTGAATTAAATTTTGTTCTGCATCTTTAAGAGAAAATCCTGACTGAACCCGTTTAATTGAAACTTCTATATGAACTATCAAATTCTGAAATAAATTGTCTGAAATGTTGCAATGATGCTTAATCAGAATATTGACTAGAATATTTTCAATTTCTTTTCTCGTTTTATCTTCTTCCTGATTGTTATTCTGAATTGAATACATCCCAAACTTGAGTAAACATTTTCGAATATTTGGCTCAGCACCAACTATTTTTATGCCGTCATGTGAATTTCTTCTTATTTTTAAATTGTCTTGTTCTAAAATAGCTGATAATTTATTTAAATCGTTTGTTAAAGTTGAATTTGAAACATACAGTTTTTCAGCGATTTGTACTTTTGATAAAGGGCTAATTTGATTGACCAGTAATCTAAATAATTCTTGAATTCTGTCAGATTCTTTTGCCTTTAAATGCACGCTTTTATTTAAAAAACTTTTTTGAAATTCCTTATCATTAATAATTTTCAGCTTTGATCCAACTGATGGCTTGGAAATTAATTTAGCGCCTTTAAAATCGTTTAAACTATGCCTTATTTTTTTTAGATCATTTTGAACTGTTCTAGTACTGACTTGATATTTTTCAACAAAAAAGTTAGAAGTTAAACTCTGAGATTGATGATTATAAAAATCATTTAACATTTTAATCTCACGTGCATTTAACATATAAATCCTCCTAACTATTTACAACTATGAGATTTGTTTTTTAACGTTTATTTCGGTAATAATGCTGGTAGCAGTATCAATAACATTTTGCACACTTTGTTTTGCGACATCATAAAGTGCAAATTCATTGTGATTTAAATCGTAGGCCTTACCAAAAGTCTTAATGTACGATTTTCTCAAATCTGAACCATAATTTACTTTGATAAGATTATTTTCTTTAGCTCGGCGTACTTGATCAAATGGAATACCCGAGCCGCCATGTAAAACTAATGGAACTGGTGAAGCTTTTGCAACTTTCTTCAGCAATGTAAAATCTAATTGTGGTGACAGAGCTAGTCCATGAACATTACCAATAGCAACAGCTAAGGAGTCACATTTTGTTCTTTCTACAAAGTCATAAACTTGTTCAGGATCTGTTTTAGCGTTTGAGTCTGGAACATTATCATCTTCCTTGCCTCTGATTCCGCCAAGTTCTGCTTCAACAGGAATACCAAAATAATGAGCATAATTTGCGGCTTTTCTTACTTCCTTAACATTCTCCTCAAATGGAAGCTGAGAAGAATCTACCATTACCGATGTAAATCCAGCATCAATACAGCGCTTTACGTCTTCGAAGCTTTTACCATGATCTAGGTGAAGTGAGATTGGAACTGATATATCTTCTCTTTGCATGACTTCCCTAGTCATATTTGCGATGATTTCTGGGCTAGATAATTTTAAATTATGCGAAGAAATTTGAATATACCCACCTAATCTCATTTTGTCGAATGCTTTTACAATCGCCAAAGTCATTTCATAGTCTGTTGTGTTAAAAGCTGGCAACACCAGATGATTTTCTTTTGCATACTTCATTAATTCATATCCATTTACTAATTGCATTTTTATTTTCCTCTCTGAACTTACTTTATTTCTCTTGACACTTCATATTGTATAAGTAAGCGCTTTCTATAGAGGATGAATAAATTTCATGATTATTCATGCAAAAGTTGTTTATAGTGCATTAAGTGATCTAGGATATTTCAAAGAAATTGTCCTATCTGATGAGATTTTTGCATGTAGACAAAGACTAAAAAATTTCCGAAAAGCAAAGCCTAAAAAAACTAGCTCTTTGAACGAAATAAGGCGGGCAAAACACAGAAAAAATGTTTTTTCTGCTTTTCACTACTTTCAGAACTACCATCATGATTTTATCGAATCAGAGCAAACAATTATTTATTAAAAATAACCGAACCAAATGCAGACTAAAAGGCTTAATCTCATTAGAATACTGGGATTAAGCCTTAACCAATTAAATATTAAATTTATCTGTCCAACTTAATGAAACTCACTGCATATTTTGGGGTTGCCCCCCTTTATATACCTATTTTACCACTAGCTAATAATTCATCACACTTGTCAGGATCAAACGGATCCCCAATGGCGAAATCATCAGGCACAACCATGATGCCACGCTTTTGCGGAGCATGTTCAAGCCCCAATTCACGTGCCGAACAAATCATGCCATCAGATTCGACTGCCCGCAATTCTCCCGGCCAGATTAGCTGACCATTGGGCATCAACGTTCCTGGAAGAGCAACGACTACCTTTTGACCTTCAGCAATGTTTGGCGCACCACAGACAATTTGATGTTCTTCACCGTCACCAACATCAACCGTTGTGACATGCAAATGATCAGAGTCAGGATGTTTGGTGCAGGTTTTAACCAAGCCGTAAACTAAAGTTGGCTTGCCGTATGCCAATTGATCATCAAAGCCGACTTGCGCCATTTTACTGTTCAACGCAGCCAAATCGCTATCCGTTAATCTGACTTGCCCATCAGGCAGCTTGTCATAATCAATAACCTGGTCAACATTGAAAAAATTATATCCAGTAACATTGCCCTGCTGATCAGTAATCTGGACAACGTCATTTTTTTCTTGATATGTACTTTCACCGTGATCTTGAGCCAAAATCACAATGAGGGTATTAGGATAACTTTGTTTATTAATACTAGTAATCATCTGTTTGATAGTCCTCTTTCACTTAGTCAAGCGACCGCAAAAAGTCTTCAACCTCATCTTTAGTCTTGCGATCCTTATTAACTAGTCTACCAATTTCCTGACCATCTTGGTAGACAACAAATGAAGGAATACCCATAATATTCAGTTCTTTGGCTACATCAACCGCGCCATCACGGTCAATCTGATAAAACTTGCTGTCAGCAAAATCTTTTTCAATTTCTGGCATCAAGGGATCTAAGAAACGGCAGTCCGGGCACCAGTCTGCTGAAAATTCCAGTACGACCCGCCCATTTTTAATGATTTCTGTTAATTTTGCCTGATTTAGTTCTTTTATTTGTTCCATTGAAAAACCCTCTCAATTCTTTACAGTTCTTAACTATTTTACTCCAAAATCAGCATGAAGTGCATAAATCGGATTACCCTTCGCTGCAAACTTATGCTCATATTCAGTTTCAATATTTTGAGCTACTATCTCGTCTTTTTCATGATGAAGATCAACCGAGACAAAATCAAACTGCATGCCATAATTATTCATGCTTTGAACGGAATAAGCAAAAAGTCCGGCATTATCAGTTTTAAATTCCAAATGACCCGTAGGCGCAAGAATTGCTTGATACTTGCTTAAAAAAGTTTTGTAAGTTAACCGTCTTTTTTCATG
>CALYQE010000133.1 GCA_945281075.1 uncultured Lactobacillus sp.
TTAATATCAAAGAGTGGAATGAAACGTTTTGAGAAAGTCTTATCGAGTTAAAACAGAAAATGATTTTCAGCGCGTTTTTAAATCTGGTAATTCTGTAGCGAATCGGGCATTTGTTATCTATCAGATTGCTAAGCCCGAAAATAGTCATTTTCGCGTGGGGATTTCAGTGGGCAAAAAAGTTGGTCACACCGCGGTTTTACGCAATCGAATCAAACGATATATTCGTGCTGTGTTAACTGAAAATAAACTTGCAATTAAGCCCCAGATTGATTTCCTGGTGATTGCTAGACCGTATGCACGTGATTTTGACATAGCTAAAATCCGGCATAACTTGCTTCACGCGCTTTTTTTAGCTAACATTATAGAAGAAATACCTGATAAAGTTGAGGAAGATTAGAGTGAAAGACATTTTAACCAAAAAGAATGTCAAACGTATACTTGCGCTATTGGCGTTAGTTGCAGTTGCGGTTGTAGTGACTGGCTGTGCCACGTCAACTGGCAAACCGGCCCCAGTTTCACACACTAGTGGCAATTGGTGGAATCGTTGGGTAATTTATTACATGTCAACGTTTTTGCTGTGGCTTGCTAAGTTAATGAATAATAGCTATGGTTGGGCAATTATTGTCTTCACCATTATTGTTCGGCTAATCGTGTATCCGCTCAGTGCGATTCAGATTAAAAGCACGACCAAAATGCAGGGAATTCAGCCAGAAATCGATGCATTGCGCAAAAAGTATCCTGGAAATGATACTGAATCACGGACGCTTCTTTCACAGGAAACAAATAAGCTGTATAAAGAAGCGGGGATTAATCCGTATGCTGGCTGCTTACCGTTAATTATTCAAATGCCGGTAATGCTTGCCTTATATGGTGCGATTGTGCAAACGCCGCAACTGATGACGGGCCAATTCTTATGGATGGACTTGGGTCAGCCGGATCCATACTTTATCATGCCAATTTTGTCGATGATCTTTACTTTCTTATCGACTTATATCAGCCAGCTTTCTACGCCAAAGGAAGCGCAAAACATCTCTTCGAAGATTATGACCTATGGGATGTCAATTATGGTCGGAGTAATGGGAATTTACTTCCAATCAGCAATTGTGTTGTACTGGGTAATATCAAACCTCTTCCAGGTAATTCAAACCTTTATCTTGCAAAATCCAATTAAGTACCGGCGTGAGCAAAAAGCAAAAGAGGAAGCTGAACGCGAACGCAAACGGCAATTGCGCAAGACTTATAAACGCTTAAAACGTAAAAAGTAAAATATTAATCTAAAGTGATTTAGATAAAGTAGTCAAAGTGCTTTATCCATCATGTTTATTCATGATGGGATATTGCGCTTTTTTGATTGGCAAAGGAGAAATCATGGGACAAACTTTGACGGAATTCGATACCATAGCTGCCATTTCAACACCGATTGGCGAGGGGGGGATTTCAATTGTCAGAATGTCGGGTGAAGACGCAGTAAAAATTGCTAATGTAGTTTTTAAAGGAAAAAATCTGCTCAAGGTTCCTAGTCACACCATTCATTATGGTCACATCGTTGATCCCGAAGATGCGCAAATTGTTGACGAAGTGATGGTCTCAGTCATGCTGGCACCAAAAACTTTTACCCGCGAGAATATTGTTGAGATTAATTGTCATGGCGGAATTGTTGTGACCAACCGTATTTTGCAAATTTTGCTTAAAAATGGCGCTAGGATGGCAGAACCGGGGGAATTTACTAAACGGGCCTTTGTTAACGGCCGGATTGACTTAACGCAAGCCGAAAGCGTCATGGATATTGTGCGCGCTAAAACAGACCGGGCTAGACAAGTAGCGGAAGCACAGCTAGAAGGTGGTTTGCTGGAAAAAGTTCAGGCGATGCGGCAAGACATTTTAGACACGCTTGCAAATGTTGAGGTTAATATTGACTACCCCGAGTATGATGCGGATAAAGTAACCGGTGAACAAATGATTAAAGTAGCGGAAGCTGTTGGCGATCAAATTGATGATTTGCTCAGTACAGCTGCGGAAGGAACGGCGTTACGTAACGGTCTTGCAACGGCTATTATTGGCCAACCCAATGTTGGCAAGTCTTCTTTGCTTAATTATTTGACCCAAAGCGATACGGCAATTGTAACGGACGTTGCAGGAACGACACGTGATACTTTAGAGGAATTCGTTGCGGTCAAAGGCGTTCCTTTAAAGCTGATTGACACTGCAGGTATTCGGCAGACTGATAATAAGGTTGAAAAAATTGGCGTTGAACGTTCTAAAAAAGCCTTGAACAAGGCGGATCTAGTCTTGCTGTTACTTGATGCCAGTAAAGAATTGAGTGCTGCTGACACAGCTTTAATTGAAGCTACTGCGGACAAGAAGCGGATTGTTTTGCTAAATAAAATTGATTTAGGTCAAAAGATTTCCGTTGCCGAAGCCAAAAAGCTAACCAATAGTACCGTAATTGCTGCTTCGATCTTGCGCAAAGAAAATCTGGATGAACTAAAAGAAGCCATTAAGACACTCTTTTTCAATGGGATTGAAAATAGTAATGAGCAAATTATGGTAACAAATCAAAGGCAAGTAGGCCTGTTAGAAAAGGCTAAAAGGCAGCTGCAGGATGTTGTCCAAGCTTTAAGAGCTGGGGTGCCAATCGATCTTGCTCAGATCGATTTCAATGGTGCTTGGGATACGCTTGGCGAAATTACGGGCGAAAGCAGTCCTGATGAACTGATCAATCAACTGTTTAGCCAATTTTGTTTAGGAAAATAGGTATGAAAATGATCAAAAGCTATGACTCAAATAGGTATGACGTGATTGTTGTTGGCGCAGGCCATGCTGGCTGTGAAGCAGCACTTGCTAGTGCCAGAATGGGGCAAAGGACCTTATTGTTAACCATTAGTTTGGATATGGTTGCCTTTATGCCCTGCAATCCTTCTGTTGGTGGTCCAGCCAAGGGCACGGTCGTCCGTGAAATTGATGCACTTGGCGGTCAAATGGGTAAAAATATTGATGCCACTTATATCCAAATGAGAATGCTCAACACTGGTAAAGGCCCGGCAGTGCAAGCGCTCAGGGCACAAGCAGACAAGTGGCAGTATCATGAACAGATGAAAAAGGTGATTGAGAATACGCAGCACTTAACCTTGCGTCAGGGCATGGTTGAGGACCTCATTGTGGAAGACAGAAGCTGCAAAGGGGTAATTACAAGCACTGGCGCAAAATACCATGCGCAAAGCGTTGTCCTGACAACTGGGACCTCAGCGCGTGGCCGGATCTATATTGGAGAATTAAATTATTCTTCCGGACCAAACAACACGATTCCAGCAATTAAACTATCTGAAAATTTGGAAAAACTAGGCTTTAAACTGCGTCGATTCAAGACGGGAACGCCGCCACGCGTGAATGCTAAGACAATTGATTACTCTAAAACAGAGGAAGAGCCGGGCGACAAAGTTCCAAGACATTTTTCTTTTGAAACAAGAGATCAAGATTACTTAAAGGACCAGGTTTCTTGCTGGATGACCTACACCAATCAAAAAACGCACCGCATTATCAAGGATAACCTGACACGCTCGCCGATGTTTTCTGGTGAGATTACGGGTGTTGGGCCACGGTACTGCCCGTCAATTGAAACTAAAATCGTTCGTTTTGCTGATAAACCGCGCCACCAAATATTTTTAGAGCCTGAGGGCAAGAATACTAACGAGATCTATGTGGGCGATTTTTCAACTTCAATGCCGGAAGAAGTCCAATTAGAAATGCTGCATACGGTTAAAGGGCTTGAAGATGCCGAATTGATGCGCCCGGGCTATGCCATCGAATATGATGTGATTGATCCGTGGCAGCTGAAGCACACCTTGGAAACCAAAAACATTAGTAATTTGTTTACCGCTGGTCAAATGAATGGTACTTCAGGCTATGAAGAAGCGGCTGGTCAGGGCTTGATTGCTGGTATTAATGCCGCGTTGCGTGCAGCCAAGAGACCGAGTTTTACTTTAGGTCGAGATGAAGCATATATTGGCGTGTTAATCGATGACTTAGTTACCAAGGGAACGCAGGAACCGTACCGGTTGCTGACTTCGCGGGCGGAGTATCGGTTAATCTTGCGCCATGATAATGCAGACTTGCGGTTAACGGACTATGGTTTTCAGTTAGGCCTGATTTCAGAAGAGCGCTATTCCAAGTTTTTAGCCAAAAAAGAACAACTCATTCAAGCCGAAAGAGCGGTTAAAGCAATTACCGTCCACCCTGATGAAAAAGTTCAGAACTTTTTGACCAGTATTGGTGAGGAAAAGCTGAAAGCAGGCGTTAAAGCTGACGTTTTCTTGCGGCGGCCACGGGTTACGATCTCAGATATTGAAAACCTGACGGGTGAGCACATTTCTAATGAACGCTACGTCAAAGAACAAATAGAAATCAATGTGAAGTATGCGGGCTATATTAAAAAAGAGCAACAGCAAATCGATCGGCTTCACCGGCAAGAAGCCAAGAAAATTCCGGCTGATCTTGATTATCAAGCAATTGAAGGCTTGGCAACGGAAGCACGCGAAAAATTCACCAAAATTCGGCCTGAAACGCTTGCCCAGGCTGAGAGAATTTCGGGGGTCAATCCAGCTGATCTCGCCATTTTGAGTGTTTATGTTCAAAATGGGCGCTACGCAAAGACCCAAAAATAGGTTTAGTAAAAATTTAAAAACTTTTTCAAAAAATAAAAACAGCCGAAAAAATACACAAAATATTGTGCAATGATCAACCAATCACAAGTTCAATTATTGTCATAGCATAAAAGCGCTATTTTATTAGTCTATCATTGTGAAATTAATATCTTTACAAAGCGCTTACATATATGTCAAACCGTTGATTGTACTCACTTGAAATTGTGAAATTATATGTTTTAATACAATATGTAAGTAAATGTATTTAAGGAGATGCACTTAAAAATGGCAAAAATTAATGGCGCAAATGCTATGCTCCAAGTTTTATTGGAC
>CALYQE010000134.1 GCA_945281075.1 uncultured Lactobacillus sp.
TGATGGTCACCTTTTTTTCTTTCACATCGGTAAACATGCTAAAGACACTATAAACTTGGCTTTTACGCTGCTCTTCTTGGTCAACTGCATATTGCCAATCAAACAATGCAGCGTGGCGGGGCCTTAAAATCAAAATAATGACACCAATCGCTATTAATAGGGACACCAGAAAAATAAGTTTGGGCATAGCCAGGCCTAAAACAAATACTAATAGTAAGAACACGTTTACGCTAGGCAAGGATATTTTGCGGTTAAAGAACAAATTATGCTCCATGATCTTCAACTGCATTATTTTAGCAAGAAAAACGGCTAACACGCCAAAAACATATTCTAAAGGGACAATTTCAGCCTTAATTGTTGCAAATGGAAATAGGATTCCTGCCAGTAAAAGCAAAATAATCACCGGCACAATCAAACTGTAATTAAAGACTGGTTGCAAATAATCTGCGATCTGCTTATCTTGCGGCAATAAAAACTGGATATCTGCCTTTTTAAACAGCGTAGCCAGTTTTCCGATTAACAGGGATAGCCATAAAATTGCACCAACTAGCGGACGATAAAACCATAAAGTGCTTGGCATCGTCTTCATCGCCTGAGCATACCAGAACATCAAAGCGCCAAACAAAAAAATTAACGCTAAAATGAAAAAATCATTAAAAACCAGGACCAAGTATTTTAGCGACTGTTGCAGATTCTTTTGCAACCGTTTCTTAGCTAATTCACGCATGATTTTGCTCCTGATTTAAAATCTGGTAGATTTTATCAAAGGAATCTGAATCGTTTAAGCCATAATGCTGACGAATATCTGCTAGGCTTCCAATCACTTCAATTGTACCGTTATTTAAAACTGCATAATTGGAAATTGCTTGTTCGGCTTCAGCTAAAATATGAGTTGACATCAAAATCATTTTCCCATTAGCAACGGCTTGCTTGATTAAAGTGATCAGGTTAGTGACAGCCAGTGGATCAAGACCAGTAAAAGGTTCATCAATGACCAAGAGCGCAGTATCGGCCAAAAAGGCAGCCACAATTATTACTTTTTGTTTCATCCCCTTTGAAAAATGAACTGGCAGCCAGTCCAATTTATCATCCAAACGAAACATTGCTAGTAATTCATGCGCTTTGACCCACGCCTTCTCGGGCTCCAGCTGATAACTCATCATTGTAAGCTCAAGGTGTTCTTTTAAAGTTAATTCTTCATATAAAACTGGAACCTCTGGAATGTAGGCAACCTGCTTTTTGAATTCTGTCGGCTTTTTGATTAGTTCAACGCCATTTAAACTAATTTTGCCCTTTTGCGGTCTTAATAAGCCAAGCAGATGTTTAATTGTCGTTGACTTGCCGGCACCATTCAAGCCGATTAGCCCTAAAGCCTCGCCGGGGTTTATTGTCAAATTGATGTCTTTAATAACCGGGACTCCTGTATAGCCACCAGTTAAATTTTCAATTTTAAGAACCATAATTCCTACTTTCTTTTAATGAATTTACTTATTTTATATGATAGCATGATATTAGTAGAAACTAAATTTCAAAGTTGAGAGGCTAAACAATGGATGAATTAGATAAAGACTGTTTATTTTGTAAAATAATTCGGGGAGAAGTTCCTAGCTACACCGTATTTGAAAACGAAGACGTTAAGGCCTTTTTAGACTTGTCTCAAGTCAATCCGGGTCACACCCTGATGGTTCCCAAAAAGCACCTTATTAACTTATTTAGTTATTCTGCTGAAGATGCGCAGCGATTCTTAAAGTATATTCCTAAGATCGCTAACGCAATCAAACAAGCTGATCCTCAGATAACGGGGATGAATATCAGCACTAATAACGGTGCAAGTGCGAATCAGATGGTCATGCACTCACATGTTCACTTTATTCCGCGTTTTGAAGGCGATGGGCTGAAAATTATCACCCGCAACAATGAAGCAGAATATGACGATACTAAGTATCAAAAAATTGCTGACGCAATTAAAAATCAGCTATAAGGAGATTATATGGAGCAATTTAGTATAGGATTAGGAATTGGTGCCGGATTAGGGATGGGGCTTTCCCTAATTAAAGGTAAAAATGGGCAACGCTTAGGTAAGCCAATTCAGAGGCAAGCATACGGAACTAAAGCCGATTTTGATGCTTTAACAAATTCCATTGCCAATGTAAAAACCTCCTGGCAGCAAGTAAAAAGCTCGATCCCACCTGTCAAAAAAGAATTTGAAGTCTTTGAAAAAAATCTCGAATATTATCAGTTGAGCATTACGCGCATTATCGATGATTTACAAAAAGAAACCAAAGATTTGAAGGGGGTGCTCTCGGTTTATAAATATAAATTAAAGGGTGTCAACGATAATATTGCTAAAAAATTATAAAGAAAGTTTTTTTTAGTGAAATTAAGTAAATAAAAAAAAACAGATTTAGCAGATTATGTTATATTAATTGTCGGTGACTTAATTTATTAAGGATGTGGAGAATTACTTTATGAAAAAATATATTAAAAAGATTGCTGCTGTAGCCGCAGTAGCTGGTATTGCACTCTCAACCACTGCTTGTGCCAGTGGTGGTAAGACTGTTGCCTCATATAAGGGCGGTAAGATTACCCAGAAAGACTATTACGATGAAATGAAAAAATCGCAAGCTGGTCAGACTGCTTTGGCTAACATGATTATTAATCGTGTTTTAGAGCAACAATACGGCAGCAAAGTTTCTAAAAAAGAAGTCAACAAACAATTTGACAGCTACAAGAAACAATACGGTGCCCAATTTAATGCTGTTTTACAACAAAATGGCATGACAGCTTCGAGCTTCAAGCAGAACCTAAAGACTAACCTGTTAAGTGAAGCAGCTTTGAAAGATGTTAAGAAAGTTTCCAAGAGCCAGGAAGAAAAGGCCTGGAAAGCATACCAACCAAAAGTTACCGTTCAACATATTTTGGTTGCCAAAAAGTCACAAGCTGAAAACATCATTAAGCAATTAAAAGCCGGTAAGAGCTTCAAGAGCTTAGTGAAGAAATATTCACTTGATACTGGAACCAAATCTGATGAAGGAAAATTACCTGAATTCGATTCAACTGACTCATCACTTGATCCTGCTTTTAAGAATGCAGCTTTCAAGTTAAAGACTGGTGAAACTACTAAAACCCCAGTTAAATCACAATCTGGTTACCACGTAATCAGAATGATTAAGCACCCTGATAAGGGAACATTTGCTTCACACAAAAAGGAAATTGATGACGAGATCTACAAGACAATGTCTCAAGATCAAGAAACAATGCGCAGCGTTATTGCCACTGTCATTAAAAAAGCCGGTGTTGATATTAAAGACAAAGACTTAAGCAATGTTCTTTCATCATATGGCGTTAACTCAAAAACCAAAAAGTAAATAATGCTTAACAAAAAAAGAAGTCCAATGGACTTCTTTTTTTTATTCCAATTTACGTGCCTTAGCCAACGACTCATCGACTTCAGGACGGTAAAACTTGCGTCCCCCCTGGCTCATTATGCTTTCGGTAAACTGACCGGGCCGCGTGTTTTGTAAAGCATTAGTGATCGCATAAATTGAAGCATCTAGGTCATCGATGCGATGCAGCAATTCCGCTTCAAGCAAGGCCGGTAGTTTCGGCGAGCCGTATTCATACTTACCATGATGAGAAAGAACCATATGCCTTAATAGCAAAATGTCTTCTGCTTCAACATCAAAATTAAGTTCCCTTGCGGCCAACATGATCTGCTCATCGATTAAGACCAAATGCCCAACCAGATTACCTTCAGTTGTGTACTGCGTTGCTGCAGGACCGGTTAATTCTAAAACTTTTCCCATATCGTGCAGAATGCAGCCCGCATATAAAAGTGACCGGTCAACTTGGGGGTAATTGTCAGCCAAGCCTTTAGCATCGCGCAGCATTGATACCGTGTGGTAAGCCAGTCCCCCACGAACCGCGTGGTGGTTGCTTTTACCAGCGGGATAATCAAAGAACCGTTCATCCCATTTCTTTAGCAAATACCGCACGATTCGATTCCAAGTCGGGTTTAAAATTTCAAAAACATATTGGTTAATCTCCTCTTTCATCGAAGGAATTGTTTCTGGAGCCGACTTAATAAATTGCTTAAGATCATAGCCTTCTTCTGGGCCAACAACACGCAAACCATAAATTTTAATTTGCGGTTGTCCCTGGTATTCTTCACGTTTTCCGTCTAATTCAACAATCGTACCCGAATTAAAAGTCGAAGCATCCTGATTAGTCGCATCCCAATAATTACCACGAATTTCGCCTGACGAATCACCAAAAGACATCGCCAAATAAAGTTTGCCCTTTTTAGTATGTCTGAGTTGCGAATTCTTAATCAGCACAACTGCCTCAAGTTCTTCGCCATCATTATAATCCAACAAGCGTTTATACATTATTGGTTCCTTTCGTAAAAGTCAGTGGTTGTAGTTCCAGTTTCTCCACTAATTTGGTCTGAGCAGTAAAAATTAAAACTTGGTTGCTTTGAGAAATCTGCATGAGTAATTGCTTAATTTGGTCAACTCGCTGATCATCAAAATTAACAAATGAATCATCAATCAGCAGCGGCAAGTTAATCTGATCCTTAATTTGAACAATAAAGGCCAATTTCAATGCAAAGTACAACTGCTCGGCGGTACCCCGTGACAAGTACTGCACCTTGATTTTTTTGCCATCAAAACGTGTAACTGTTAATTTTTTATCAATTTCAATATTATTATACCGATTATTTGTTAACAGTCGCAAATATTCTTTCGCTGTTACTAGCATTTTAGGAAAACGCTCATTCGAAGCGAGGTCCAAGGCACGGGCAATCCACTGCGAAGCAGTCAAATCTGCTAAATAATCAGCGCTGAGATTTTTGAATTTAGTTTCTGTGTTTGCCAGCTGTTGTTTGGCAGTAAAAACGGTCT
>CALYQE010000135.1 GCA_945281075.1 uncultured Lactobacillus sp.
GGCAACGAAGCCCATGGCGTTAGCAGCGAAGTGGCGCAGGCAGCGACTGACAAGCTATATATTCCAATTAAGGGTCAAGCAGAATCATTAAACGCCGCAGTTGCAGCGGGAATTATGATTTACCATTTTGCTTAATTTTTTCACTTGTTTTTGGTAAGTGATTTTATTTATAATAATGAATAGCTGTCGAAACTGTGGGAGGAAATAATATGGCGATTAGCGAACTAGGTAAAGATAATTCTGACTGTTTGGGGCTTGATTACGAGGAATGTCAGCACTTTATTAATGCTTTTACCATTATTGGTAAAAAGTGGAACGGACTGATTATTAGTTCACTATGTGCGAATGAATATTTGCGTTTCAAAGATTTAGCCCATTGCGTTCAGGCTTGTTCTGATCGCGTTTTAGTTGAGCGACTGAAAGAACTTGAAAAAGAGGGAATCGTGAAACGTTCGGTTGACGAGCAAACAAAAATCATTTCATACCGCTTAACCGAAAAAGGCGAAGACTTAAAGCCAGTTTTTGATCAAATTCATGACTGGGCAGATAAATGGGTTTAACAAAGGGCTGATCTTTGCTTGCATGTTTTGAAAAAATGCATTATCCTATTAATAATTACGAAAAGTAAGACTAGTAGCAGAATTCGTTTATGAAAGAGAAACTTTTTTATGAGCTGAAAGAAAAGTTTAAATAGAGCTGTGAATTTCACCTTACTAGTAGGATCTAATCAATTCCGGTATTCGCCGTTATCGAAAACTTAAGTGTGAGCCTATGGGCTCAAACTAGGGTGGTACCGCGAAGCTTCGTCCCTTATTGGGAGGAGGCTTTTTTGTTTGAAAGGAAAAATAAATGGACTTATTTGAGAGGCTGAAGGACCTGCGTGAAAAGGGCCTAAGCGAAATTGACAAGGCGCAAACAGAAGAAAAACTGAATGACGTCCGGGTAAAATTAATCGGTCGCAAGAGTGAACTAACCGAAATTTTGCACTCGATGAAAGACGTTGAACCGGAGCAAAGACGTGAAATCGGCCAGAGCGTTAATAAAGTGCGGGATCTTTTTAATCAAAAATTAGATGATGCGAAAAATGAGCTCGTGGAAAAGCTGATTGCCGAGCAAATGGCAAAAGAAAAGATTGATGTCACTTTGCCAGGACGTTCTAACCATTTGGGGTCTAAGCACCCAATCTATATTATTTTAGACGATTTAGAAGAATTCTTTATCGGGATGGGCTACAAGGTTGTTCAGGGTCCGGAAATCGAAACGGATCATTACTGTTTCGAAATGATGAACTTGCCTAAGGATCACCCGGCTCGTGATATGCAGGAAACCTTTTATATTGACCCTGAAGACTTGCTGCGTACGCAAACTTCAGGTGATCAAGCCCGTGTACTCGAGAAACATGACTTTAGCAAGGGACCTTTGAAAATGGTTGGCCCGGGCAAAGTTTATCGGCGTGATGATGACGATGCCACCCACTCACACCAATTTATGCAAATGGAAGGCTTAGTCGCTGACAAAAATATCACTATGGGTGATTTAAAAGGAACCCTTGAATTAATGGCCAAGCACGTCTTTGGTCAAAATCGGCAAACGCGGTTGCGTCCGAGCTACTTCCCGTTTACTGAGCCTTCCGTTGAAATGGACGTTTCCTGTTTTAACTGTGATGGCAAAGGATGCGCGATCTGCAAGTATACGGGCTGGATTGAGGTTCTTGGCGCAGGGATGATTCATCCGAACGTTTTAGAAAATGCTGGTGTTGATTCAAGCGTCTACAGCGGATTTGCTTTTGGGGTCGGTTTAGACCGTTTTGCAATTCTAAAATACGGCATTGATGATATTCGTGATTTTTATACTAACGATGTTCGCTTCTTAGAACAATTCAGCAGGGAGGAAAAATAATGCTTGTTTCATATAATTGGCTGCAAGACTTTCTAAAATTAGACGAAGATCCAACTGTTTTAAGTGAAAAAATCACGCGGACAGGGGTTGAGGTGGCTGAAGTAAGACATCCTCAAGCTGGATTAAAGAAAATTGTGATCGGTCATATCATTGATTGTGAACCAATTGAGGGCACCCACCTTAACTTGACTAAGGTTGATGTTGGGGAAGATGAGCCTCATCAAATTGTTTGCGGTGCACCAAACGTGGCTGCCGGTGAAGACGTCATCGTTGCACTGCCCGGTGCGCGAATCGCTGACAATGTCAAAATCAAAAAGGGCAAACTGCGTGGGTACGAATCAAATGGCATGATTTGTGGTCTGCAAGAGATCGGCTTTGCTGACAGCGTAGTTCCTGAAAAGTATGCCAATGGTATCTATGTTTTCCCTCAAGATGCAGATGTCAAACCCGGAGAAGATGCCTTTGAAGCTTTGGGCATGGATGATTACATTTTTGATTTTGATATTACGCCTAATCGCGCTGATACCTTGTCAATGGAAGGCTCCGCATATGAAGTCGGAGCAATTGTCGATGAGCCCGTTAAAATCGAAGACGTAACTTTAAAGGCCGATGGCCCTAATTGGACAGATAATTTTACCGCTGAAGTTGATCCAAAGCTGGCGCCAAAGTTCTTTTTACGCAAAATTACTGGGGTCAAAGTTGCTGATAGTCCGTTGTGGATGCAAAGACGCCTCTGGAATGCGGGAATTCGCCCAATCAATAACGTTGTCGATGTAACCAATTACGTAATGCTTCTGACCGGACAGCCTTTGCATACCTATGATGCTCGATCATTTGCTACCGAAAAATTAGTGGTTAGAAAGGCGCAAAAAGGTGAGAGCCTGACCCTTCTTAATGACAAGGCCGTGGATTTAGATCCAAATGATATTGTCATCACCAATGGCCAAGAAGTCGTGATGATGGCGGGGGTAATGGGCGGCTTAAATTCCGAAATTAAAGCTGATACCACCGAGGTAATCTTAGAAGCGGCAATTTTTGATCCGACTTTAATCAGAAAATCAGCTTTACGTCATGCTAACCGGACAGAAGCCTCCAGCCGTTATGAAAAAGGCGTTAATTGGGATGCCACGAAGCGGGCACTGAACATGGCTGCCTTGTTGCTGCGAAATGATGCTGCCGGCTCAATTAATGAAGGCATCGTCACCGCAACCGATACTGAACGCAAGCAAGACATTGTTCATACCACTATTTCTTATCTCAATAAAACACTGGGAACGCAAATTTCTGCAGCAGAAGTGCAACATATCTTTGAACGGCTTAATTTCCCAGTCGAAATCGCCGGAGATGACCTGACTGTTGCTGTGCCTGCCCGGCGCTGGGATGTTGCAATTCCAGCTGATTTAGTCGAAGAAGTGGGCCGCATTTATGGCTACGATCGAATCGAATCAACGCAGCCGGTCTTGCCAGAAACGCACGGTGGCTACTCACCTGAAGAAGAAAAAATCAGACGAGTTAAGAAGGTTGTTCAAGGTCAAGGTTTAGTAGAAGCTATTTCTTATTCATTGACTTCACCTGAAAAAGCCGTTTCTTTTGTTAAACAGCCAAAAGAACTTGTAAAGGTGCAGATGCCTTTGAATTCTAGCCGTTCGACTTTAAGACAAAACTTAATGACTGGTTTAGTAGATGCCGCTATCTATAATATGGCGCGTAAGCAAAATCAGCTTCAAATGTTTGAGCAGGGTCGGGTATATGACTTTGAGAACTCGACTTACAATGAGCATGAGCACCTGGCGACGCTTTATACCGGCAATGTTTATTTTGAAAACTGGCAACATGATAATGATCCGATTGATTTTTATTATGTAAAGGGACAGTTAACCAACTTGTTCTTAGCGATCGGCATTAATCCGACCAAGGTCACTTATCAAGCAGAAACAATTGCCCAGATGCACCCAACAAGAACAGCGGGCATCTATTATGAAGGGCAATATCTTGGAATGATCGGGATGATCGGTCATGAAACAACTCGTTCAAACAAGGTTTTGAAGGGCAAAGAAATTTACGGTTATGAACTTGATTTAGATGTTCTATTGCCGTTAGCTAATAACTCGAAATTGGTGGCCAAAACCGCACCAAAATTCCCACCAGTTGAACGCGACTTGTCAGTTTTGGTTGAACAAGACGTTACTAGTGAACAAATTGAAGAGGTAATTAAGAAAAACGGTGGCCAGTACTTGATTAATCTTCCGGTTGTTGATGTTTACCAAGGAAGTCAGATTGATAAGAAAAAGAAGAGTTTGACTTATCGCTTGATTTTCTTAAACGAAAACGATACTTTAACTGATGACATTGTTAATGAGGCAATGACTGAAATTAAGGAGGACCTGCAGACTAGTCTTCAGGCCGAAATTCGATAAAGGTTGACTTTAAACAAAGAAATCAATATCATAGACCAGTGCAAAAAGAATTTTAACTTTAAGGAGCAGGAAACTTTATGCCTGAGAAATCATATCCAATGACTGCCGAAGGAAAAGAAAAACTTGAGGCAGAATTAAAAAATTTAAAACTTGTCAAACGTCCTGAAGTCATTGAACGCATTAAAGTTGCGCGTTCATATGGCGATTTGTCTGAAAACTCTGAATACGATGCCGCTAAGGATGAGCAAAGTCATCTTGAGGACCGGATTAATGTAGTTGAAGAAATGTTAAAATACGCGCACGTGGTTGATGCCAACTCGAGCGACCCCGATGAAGTAGCGGTTGGTAAAACTGTTACCTACACTGAGGTGGGGGAAGACGATCCAGAAACCTATACAATTGTTGGTAGTGATGAATCAGATCCTCTGAGTGGCAAAATTTCCAACGATTCACCGATTGCTCAAGCTATTTTGGGCAAGAAGAAGGGCGAAACGGTTACGATTACCACCCCGGGCGGCAAATTCGATGTCGTAATTAATAAGGTTGAAGAATAG
>CALYQE010000136.1 GCA_945281075.1 uncultured Lactobacillus sp.
CTGAGCATTTGCTGGTCCTTCTTTTTCTGGCTATCAACCATCATTTTCGCTATTTTAACGGTCAGTTTCACCCTCAATCATGATTGGGCAAGCTTAACTTATTTATTGTTTTCATCCCTAATACTGATTTGCTTTGAGATGATTGCGGGCACGCTTCAGCTAGTGGTTGCCTTAATGATTGATCGCAAGGGAAATAAACTAGAATATTTGTTGTTTGCGCCAATTTACCTATTATGCCTATGGATAATCAACACGCTTACCATCGTCACGACCTTTATTCCAGCTGTTAAAACCATTCTCGGTCATGGCTCAGGCACCTGGGTCAGTCCAACGCGCTAAATAAGCAAAAACCTTCTGACATCTTCATCATGCTAGAAGGTTTTTTTACTATGTGAACTATTTAAAAAATTACGCAAACCATGGTTCCAAAAGCTGCAGTTTGGGCTGATCAAGATCAACTTCAGCCATAACACCATATGGCAGGATCGTATGCGGATAAGCATGACCAAAGTTAACGTTATATAAAATCGGCGTTTGGTACGCCTTGGTGGCAGCGAGCAATTCTTGCTGATATTCTGCGAAATATTTTTTATTCTGCGGCTTACCAACTAAAATTCCGCTTACGTTCTGCAAGATGCCCACTTCAGCCAGTTTAGCCAATTCTTCCCGGTAAAGAACGGGTTCTGGCTGTTCTTCACATGTTTCGATAAACAAAAGCTTGCCTTTGGCTTCTTCAGGGGATAACAGCAAGTGATACTGAGAAATAATGTCAGGTTGATCAGGATAGCGATTGCCAACTATATCATCATAAAGGCTATCAATGCAGCCACCCCAAAGCCGACCACGGATTTTGCCCTGACCGCGCAAAACCTTGTAGCCAGTATCCGGATGACTGCTGCGTGGCCTGCCCACTTGCATTGACGAGAAGTCTGTCCGTTCTTCATACCAGGTTTGACTGGCAGGGATAACTGTCGTTTGCGGATTAGTAAAAAAGTGGTCGACTGTTTTCTTGGTATAAGGTAGCATTTGCGTATCCAGTTCGGCAAAGTCATTTAGAAAACTCAGACCATAAAAACTCTGCATCCCTAGCCGGTAAAACATCAAGTGGTCGTTGGTGGTATCTGAAAAACCAGTAAATAACTTCGGCTGTTTTATCACAGCTTGTTTAAATTCTTCATCTTCCATAAGATAGGGCAAAATTTGGTGTGTATCATCGCCGCCAATGGCCGCAATAATGCCTTTAATGTTGGGATCAAGAAAGGCTTGTTTCAGATCAGCCGCCCGTTTTTCCGGATGCTTTTTGACATAATCAATGCCTTTTAGGGCGTACGGCATAAAAACGGGTGCGAGGTCTAGCTCTTCGATTCGCTTTTTCCCTAGTTCAAGCTGATGCTTTGCAAAGGCTTCGCCCAGCGTTCCTTGCGATAAACTGACAATAGCGACTTGATCGCCCTTGTGTAATTGTTGTGGCTTTTTTAACATGTAGCAGCCCTCCCTTAATTGTGATCACAATCTTGCTATTTGTTATGTATTATGTGAGTTAGTGCCGGCTCAGTCAAGCTTATTTCTGTAGCGGCAACTCATTGATCCGCTTTTTTTGCTTGATTAAAAAGATTGCCAGAGCAATAACAATTAAATACGCTGCTATTGCAATAAGGGAAGACTCCATACCAAAGTCGCCCCCAGTAAACAAGAAGTTTTTATTTTGAGGAATAAAGGTAATAATTGCATCACTTTTAAGAGTTACATTAACCGCAACTAAGGCACTGGTAAATAAATTCCAGATTGCATGAATCAAAGCATTATTCCAAATTTTCTGCTGCTCAATCTCAATAAGTGAGAACATGATTCCTGCTAAAGTACCTGCAATCAGCAATTGCACCATGCTTAGAGCTGACAATTTGCGACCAATAATATGCAAGCAGGCAAAGATTAGTGATGGAACTAAAACACCTATCCAGCGATTCCACCTAATTGACAACAGATTTAAAATTACTCCCCGAAAAACTAACTCTTCTACAAAGCCAGCAGCAAAGCTGCCGTAGAAAATGTTAATCATGATTAATTCCCAATTCGGTGAGGTAGCCGTCTTGAAGTTACCACCAAATAAGATGAACAGTCCAATAACCAATACTGGCAGAATAAAAGCTATTATTGTCCAGACAAAATTGAGCTTAAACTTGGTCACTCCAATTGCTGATAAAGGCACATGAAGATAATGTTGACAAAGCAATTTAATACAGTAATAAACAACTGCAAAATAGACTAAGCCAGCAATAATGGCTGAAACAACTACTGGGCAATGGATTAAGTTTAATCCAAAATCAGTAATTTCTGCCAGCATTTGACCAATCACGAGAAAGACAAATGCCATAATTGAGCCTAAAATAGTTTTACTAGTTTTCATTTCTTCCCTCTCCAATCTTCCGTCTCAATTTCTATTAAAACTGCGTTCAGATCCTAATTTGGTTTAACCACTTACTCATGCTCTCCTTGCTATGCGACTATTGACTATTCAACAATAATTGAACCGTACTTATTATCAACGTACAGAACATTTTTACCGGGTGCTTGCTTAATCAAACGTTTCTTTGCCTTTTGGTGATGATATCGGACTTGTTTTTCACCTGCGATTAAATGGTAGCTCAAGCTTGGCGAATTTTTAATGACGAATTCGCCGTCGCTTTTCATTTTGAAAGAACTTTTACCCAATAGTTTCGTTTGACTGATAGTTATGTTCCCAGTATTACTTGTTGCATCAGCACACATGCTGCTATTATTGATCGTCAGCTGACCACTTTTGGCGTCAATATTGCTATACCCTGTCCGAGAATTTGCAATCGAAATTGCGCCTGATTGAGTAGAAGTAAATTGCGCACTCTGTGCTTTAATGTGATCTGTTTTTAGATGGCCTTTAGAAGTCATCATTACCAGAACTTTGGTCCGCAGGTTTTCAACTTTAATGTCACCCCTTCCGCTCCCAACTTCCAATTCTTTCAGGTTCATCTCCTTCGGAATAATTAGTTCCAAGGGTGAATGGTTCTTTTCAAAAACAATGCCCTTAACCGGCTTTTCAGAGAGAAATAGTTTTTTACCTTCAACGCGAACAGCAAGGCTATCAGGATTTGCACCCTTAACGAAAATTGTTTTTTGATCGCCCCGATGAATCGCAATAGCAGAGTTTTCCAGATTTAGTTGAACTGCATTTAAATCGGTTCGCTTACTACAGCTTTTAGTTCGAGTTGTGCCGTCAATTACCGTATAAGTGAAGTGGTCATTATTGTCAACTACTGGGTTCATGCCGTGATTCGCCCAACCAATTAAAGCCATGATCATGCCAACAACGATTGTGACTGCGCTAATTTGATAGAACTTCTTCATTTTTATTCCTCCTTAGCCGTTACTTTAGTTTTAAAATAATGTTTTTTCAAAACTTTGCGCCCGATATGACGGAAAAAGGTTGCGCATTCGGCTACTAAAAAACCGATTAACTTAATAATTAAAGTAAACAGGATCATGCCAAGTACAATTGCAACTAGACTGCTTCCCAAATAAAACAGCCCCGTTGCCCATTGCGCGCTCCAGAGCAGACCAAAAGTTTTGCATAAGATGAAGAAGCCGCCAATTATTAGTGCTGCAACCACAGCCGCAAAGCCGATAACAACTATACAAAATGCAATCATAATGGCAATCATAAGTGCCACAATCACAACAACTAGCGGTATACCGATTGGCGCGGCAAAAATCCCCAAAATAATTAACCAAATTGTTTTCAAATTAGCGCCAGATGATTGCTGACCTTTAGTATCTGGCTGACTGCTAATTGACGCAGCGTAATCGGCCAGTATTTTCCGAGCCAAGATTTTCGGCGTGCCTAAATCCTCAACAATCGCCGCTTCGGTCTGAAAATCACCATCAAGTAAAAACTCATGATAATAATCAATGACATCCTGGCGATCAGAATCAGGAAGATTCAGCAAATTTCTATTTAATTCCTTAATGTAGCTGTCAATTATTTTACTCATTTTCTTTCTCCCATCAGCTTGTTCAGCTTAGCGCTAAAGGTCCACCATTCCTGTTCAATCACTTGCAATTCAGCCGAACCAGAAGCGGTAATTTGGTAATAGCGCCGGTTGCGCCCTTGAAAAGGTTCATCATATGTAACAACCAATTTTTCCTTTCTTAGCCGTTTTAAGACCGGATAGACAGTTGAATCGGAAATTGCAAAAATCGATTTCACTTCCTGAGTTAAAGCGTAACCATATAGGTCATTTTCCTTAATTAAAGCTAAAACTGCACCATCAAGGAAACGACTTTGTATTTGCATTTGCATACTTTTATTTCCTCCGATATTATATTTTATATAATATAATATAACCAAAAAACATTAATTGCAAGAAAATTTAGCACCAATTTTGCAGGCTCACTAAAGGCCGATGCTGTTATTATGCTTGCTCCTTGCATTCAGCTAAAAACGTGATATTATTTAGATAAACATCTAATTAGATTATTTTCTAAATAGAAAGGAGAAAAATGAGCTTCGAAAGCAGCTTTAAGGCTTTAGCGGATCCCGCTAGACGTGAAATTTTGCAGCTATTAAAAAATGGCCAAATGTCGGCGGGCGAAATCGCCGGACATTTCGCGATGACTCAAGCCACAATTTCCTATCACCTAAATGTTCTCAAGAAAGCTGATTTGATTAGCGAGAAAAAAGAAAAAAATTTTATTTATTATTCTTTAAATACTTCGATCGTTGAAGAAATAATGACATGGCTAGTCAGCTTGAAAGGAAATCAAAATGAATAAAAAAAGATACCAAAAAACGTTTGTGATTACCTGTTTACTAACGCTTT
>CALYQE010000137.1 GCA_945281075.1 uncultured Lactobacillus sp.
AGCCTGAATAATAACCTTGATTATTTTGAAGGTTTGTTCATTTCCCCGAGCGTAACGGGCAATGCGATCAAGGGGGCAATTTATTCCGCGGCCTTATTAGCCAAGATGGGCTTAGAAGTATCGCCGCACTGGGATGATAAGCGAACTGACCTGATTCAGGCGGTAATCTTCCATGATCAAGAAAAAATGATCCGGTTTGCGAAAGCCTTGCAAGCCAATTCACCAATTAATTCGTTTGTAGATCCAATTCCTAGCCATGATACTGGTTATGAAGACAAGGTCATTATGGCTGATGGCTCGTTTGTGGAGGGCGCCAGCATTGAATTTTCTGGTGATGGCCCAATTCGGCCACCGTATGCAATTTATATGCAGGGTGGCTTGACCTTTGCTCATGTTAAAATTGCAATTACCAATGCGGTGCAAGGTTTGTTTTTTAAAAATTAATTTTTGCATGAAAAATGGCGCGGTTTAAAGTAAAAAGTTGGTAAAGATTAGCAAAATTATTTAGACCACTTTGACATTTATTTAATGTTTTGCTAATCTATTAAACAAGTTTGGGGCAAGGGTAGTTATACCAACCTGGGCTATACCAATTATTAGTTGTTTAGATTTTTTTAGGTGGAAAAGCATGACAAGAAAAATTGCAGCAGATGATATTAGAAAGAGCGTTGTTGACAACGATGTTCGGTTTATTCGCTTAACTTTTACTGACATTAATGGCACACTCAAGGTGGTTGAGGTTCCAAATAGTCAGCTTGACAAAGTTCTGACTAATGATGTTCGTTTTGATGGTTCTTCAATTGATGGTTTTGTGCGCTTAGAAGAAAGTGATATGATTTTGTATCCTGACTTCTCAACTTGGTCAGTATTACCATGGACTGATAATCAGGGAGGAAAAATTGGCTGTTTGATTTGCTCCGTTCACACGACGGATGGCGAACCATTTGACGGTGATCCTAGAAATAATTTGAAGCGCATCATTGGTCAAATGAAGGAAATGGGCTTTTCCGCATTTGACATTGGCTTTGAAGCGGAATTTCACCTGTTAAAACTAGATGAAAATGGCAACTGGACAACTGAAGTTCCTGATCACGCTTCATACTTTGACTTAACTTCAAACGACGAAAGCGCAAGCTGCCGTCGCGAAATTGTTGAAACCCTTGAGAGCATTGGCTTTGAAGTTGAAGCTGCTCACCACGAGGTTGGTGATGGTCAACAAGAAATCGACTTTAAATTCGATGATGCGCTGGCAACAGCAGACCGGGTACAAACTTTCAAGATGATTGTCCGTGAAATTGCCAAGAAGCATGGTTTATTTGCAACCTTCATGGCAAAGCCTTTGCAAGGACAAGCTGGTAACGGCATGCATACAAATATGTCTTTGTTCAAGGAAAATAAGAACGCCTTCTACGATGGCAATAATCAATTCCACCTGTCAAATACTGCATTGTACTTCTTAAATGGTATTTTAGAACATGCACGTGCAATTACGGCCGTAGCTAACCCAACTGTTAACTCATACAAGCGACTGATCCCAGGCTATGAAGCACCGGTTTATATTTCTTGGGCTTCCAAGAACCGTTCTCCAATGGTTCGAGTACCGTCCGCTGAAGAGGTTAACACACGTTTGGAAATGAGATCAGCTGATCCAACTGCCAACCCTTACTTACTGCTTGCTGCCTGCCTAGCTGCTGGTCTAGACGGCATTAAGCAAGAAAAAATGCCAATGGATCCAGTTGACTGCAATCTCTTTGACATTAGCGAAGAAGAAAGAAATAAGATGGGTATTAAACCATTGCCTTCAACTTTGCACAATGCCCTCAAGGCTTTCAAAGAAGATAAATTGATTCAGGATGCTTTAGGCGATCATTTAACTCAGAGCTTTACTAGTTCTAAAGAGCTTGAATGGTCACAATATGCTGAAACTGTTTCCGACTGGGAAAGAAATCGTTATATGGGTTACTAATTTCTCCAAAAATAAAAGCCAAAATTGATATGGCAAGATATTTTGTCAAAGAGCGCTGAAAGTTGATTCAGCGCTTTTTTGACGTAGACCAATTTAGCTTGACTGCCCGTTATTTAGCAAAGCTAAATAACGCATTTGCCGGTAAATAATCAAAATGTAGGAACATAAGCTTATTTATCAAGCAGAGAAATGCTAGAATGGTAATATTAATCAAATATTAAAATGCAGTGAGGAAAGTATGCCCAAAAGAAAATCTATTTATACGAAAGACGTTATTTTAGTAATGGCAGCATCGTTCTTTTTTATGTTCAGTACGATGTTTATCAATCCCTTAATCAATGGGTATGCCAAAAGCCTAGGTGCTAATAGTGCATTTGTTGGCATCATTGTTGGGTTGATGAGCATTGCTTCTTTGTTTTTACGACCAATTGCTGGCAATTTAACCGATCGCTTTTCCAAATATCAACTTTCACTGCTTGGCGGCTTGCTCATTTTAATTGGCGTCACGGGTTACGTTTTTGCGCCATCCAGCAACTGGCTGCTTTTATTTCGCATCATTAACGGGGCGGGCTTTGTTCTTTGTACCGTGTGTATGACAACTTGGCTGGCCTTTTTGGTGCCACGGGCCTACGTTGGTCAAGCAATGGGCATCTATGGCTTAATGAACGCACTGGCAATGGCAGCGGCACCTGCATTAGCAATCAACCTGTACCAGAAAACGGGGTACCGCCTAGCAATGATTGCTTCGGGTCTGGCCTCCTTGATAATGATTATCATGATTCAATTTGTCAAAAATCATGGTGAGGCATTGCGTCAGCCGCAAAGAAAGCACAAGCCGGAACACTTTAAAATTATTCAAAAACAGGTTTTGCCAATCGCAATGTTGACCACGCTTTTTGCTTTTCCTTACTTTGCAACTCAAGCGGATCTTGTGAGCTATGTGGAAGAAAGGCATCTGTCAGTCGCAGTTGGCTCATATTTTTTGATTTATGCGGTTATTTTGCTGTTAATTCGAATGATGATTAAAAACTTGTTTGACACCGTGAAATTTGGGGTTTGGTTTTGGTTATGTCTAATAGCCACTTTTTCCTATCTCTTGGTCTTAACCTTGATGAACAATAATCTTTTGCTAGCTCTTGGTGCTGGCTTGATGGCAGTGGGCTATGGCGTCATGTATTCAGTTTTGCAGTCAACTGCATTGCTTTTAGCACCAATTAACGAACAAGGCTTAGCAAGCAGCACCTTTTATCTTGGCTTAGATATTGGAATGTCTTTTGGGCCCATATTTATGGGGTTAGTAACTGATGTTTTGCCAATGAAATACTTTTACCCGGTCCAACTGCTTTTAGTGCCGTTCATGATTTTGATTTACCTGCCATATCGTCAAAGACTGAATGGTGCAATCAAGCAGCATTAAAATGCCCAGCAAAAAAGGCAGAGCAATTATGCTCTGCCTTTTTAACGGGAAAAATTAGTTGAACTTTTGGCCCCATTCCCAAGGATCTTCGTGCCAAGACTTTAAGGCATCATACTCATCAGCGGTTAGATAGTTCATTTCCTTTTCTTTTCTCAGTAATTCAGGGTAGGTCAAAAGCGGGCTGAAATCAACGCCAGCGTCAACAAAGTTCTGCTTAGTATCGCGGAGATAGTAAGTGAAAATCGAAGCAACGCCGACTACATTGCCACCTTCGTTGCTGGTTGCCTTGACTGCGTCAAGCACAGAACCACCCGTGGTGATCAGGTCATCGATTAAAACAATCTGATCGATGGCCGTGAAGCGGCCTTCAATTTGTCTACCTTTGCCATGATCTTTTGGCTTGGGCCGAACATAAATCATGGGTAAAGCCAACTTTTTAGCCACCCAGGCAGCGTGCGGAATGCCAGCGGTAGCGACCCCACCGATTACACTGACATTTGGGTATTTTTCTTTGATTAGTGCTGCTAAATCAGTAGCGATCCAATCACGCAAGTCAGGATAAGAAACAGTTAAACGCAGGTCGGTATAGATTGGTGAAAGCATGCCGCTTGCATAGGTATATGGTTTGTCCGGCGAAATTGTGATAATTTTTTCTTCGACTAATTTGTTAATAATTTGATCTTGATACATTAATTAAACTCCTTTTTAATTTCGGCATAAACTTGAGCCGGATCTTTTGCTTGCGTAATTGGCCGACCAACCACAATTGCACTGGAACCATATTCACGCGCTTTTTGCGGAGTGGCGATTCGCTTTTGGTCGTCGGCATGATTGCCAGAAAGCCGAATTCCCGGTGTGACGTATAAAAAGTCATCGCCAACCTTGGCTCTTAAATTCTCAACTTCTAACGGTGAACAGATTACTCCGTCTGCTCCTGCTTTTTTGGCAGTTTGGGCAAGGCTCACGACCTGTTCGGCCATCGGTAAAACGCAATTTTGCTCGTCGCGTAAAATCGTGTTCGAGATTGACGTTAATTCCGTTACTGCCAGCAGCTTTGGCACGGTTTGACCGGTTGGGGTGCCTGCGATCAAGCCTTCCTTGGCAGCGCTAATCATTTCGCTTCCACCTAAAGCATGAATAGTCGTGCAATTAACCCCAAGTTTAGCCAACTGTTTAGCGGCACCATACACGGTGTTGGGAATATCATGCAGTTTTAGGTCAAGAAATATCTTATACCCGCGTTGAACCAGTTCTTTTACCAAATTAATCCCTGAATGATAAAAAAGTTCCATCCCAACTTTGAGCGCGGTTTCGGTTGGTTGGCCAAGCTTTTCCAGCAAGTTCCAAACATCTTGTTCATTGTCATAATCTAAAGCCACAAATACTGCTTTTTCCATTAAAAACCTCCACAAGCAAAAAGCCTATTCTGGTACGAGAGTGCATCAAAATAGACT
>CALYQE010000138.1 GCA_945281075.1 uncultured Lactobacillus sp.
AAAAATATCTGTTATGGCAGTGTAAGTAATAATGGATTACTATTCTAATCAGACTAACTTAAATAATAAAGCTGAAAGCAATTTAGACATGATTCCCAAATTTAAGTAAATTTAGGACTAATCATATTTAATCTATGTTGCTTTTTATTTTTTGGTCGGTCTTAAATTGATTAGGTGATTTTTGATAAATTTCGACAAAAGCGTTATATAAGTTTCGATAGTTTTTAAATCCTGTTAGCTCAGCAATTTCAATCCACGTTTTAGATGAAGAATTCATTATATCAATTGCTTTATTAATTCTTACTAATTGCAAAAGTGCAGTAAATGAAGTGCCTAGATTTTTTTTAATTAGTCTTGAAGTATAACCTTTTGAGTAAGAAAAATACGTTGCTACGTCGCTTATCTTCAAGTTTTGATTATAATTTTGAGTAATATAACTAGTTAATTCTTCTACAAATTTTATATTACTTTTTTCCTCAAAAATGTTACTTTCTCTTGAATAAAATTGAGTTAATAATCGAATTATGTTCAGAACTAAAGTCGTAATTTTTAAATCTCGCACAAGATTATGTGGCTGACTTTGTAGTTTAATAATACTTTTAAAAGCTGAGCAAAGTTTTTGATCAGCTATATTTTTTTGTTTGCAAGAATTAGCGACGAAAATATAACTATGCAGGAATTGATTCGAGGTTAAGGCATTTAAAAAATATAGTGGAAGCTGAATGCATAGCACTGAGTTTTTTTGTGGGCTTTTGGTTGAATGAATTTGATATGGATTTATTACAATAAAATCGTTTTTATTTAACATAAAAGTATAATTTTTTAACTTAACTTCTAACTGACCATGCTCACAGTAAAGAAGTTCAGTACTTTGGTGCCAGTGCATTGGAATTACTCTATTTAAGTTGTGAGCATGAAAATTAAAGACTTTGAAAAGAAGTTGCTTTGAATTATTGATTGTCTCGTGCTTGATATATACCATGGATTTTTCTCCTTATTTAACACAAGAAGGTCATAAAATTACAGGTTTATTCAAATAATAATGTATTTTCATAGTATTGTAAACGCTTTATGATATAAACAAAGGAAAAAGTAATAAGATAAAGGGGTAAAAACTATGAAAGATAAAATAACAACTTTTTTTCAAAAATTGCAACCTGGTTTTGATAAAGTTGGCAATAATAAGTATTTGCAATCTATTATGGGAGCAATGATGGCAACTTTAGGACCAATGATTATCGGCTCTTTTGCTACATTAATTGCTGTTTATGCTACAAAATGGCATATGATGGAGCTTGCTAAAATAATGGGATTTGTCAACTCAGTGACAATTGGTGCAATTGCATTGTACGTTTCATTCTTGATGGCTAAATATGTTGCTAAGATGTTTTTAAGTGATGATGACGGCACTAGTGCTGGTATTATTTCATTAATGTCATTTTTAATTATCACCCCGTTAGATAATATCAAAAATGTAGCGGTTATCCCGACAACGTGGATAGGTGCAGATGGATTATTTTCAGCAATGATTGTCGGTATTATTGTTGGTAGGTCATTTGCTTACATGAAAAAGCATAACTGGACAATTAAAATGCCGGCTGGTGTACCACCAATGGTATCAAATACTTTCGCTGCATTGATTCCAACGCTTCTATTAGGAGTCTTTTTTACATTCGTGGCCCTAGGCTTTAGTCTGACCTCATTTGGTAGTCTTCATCAACTAGTTTATGGCATTATTCAAGCTCCATTGCAGCATATTGGTGGATCATTCTGGGCAATGGTATTTGTTTGCCTGATTGAACAATTAGTTTGGTTTTTTGGTATTCACGGCACTAATGTTATTACTCCAATTGTGATGCCAATTTGGATGGCTCTTGACATGCAAAACTTAGCTGCATATAAAGCTGGTCGGCCAGTTCCTAATATTTATGGCTATGCTTTTTTTAATTTCTATACTTGGGGTGGCACTGCATTAGGTCTAGTTTTGCTAATGCTATTTATATCAAAAAGTGAAAGATTTAAAACTTTAGGAAAGATTGCGATTGTGCCAGCTTTATTTGGAATAACAGAACCTGTTATTTTTGGAACACCATTAGTTCTTAATTTTGATTTCTTTGTTCCTTTTGTAACAAATAATGCAATTGTTGTTATGATTGCTGGTTTATTAACTAAACTCGGTATAGTTGCAAGATGTACAGGAGCACAGGCGGTATTTGGTCTACCGTTAGGATTCCATGCTTTATTAGGAGGACATATTTCAATTGTAATTTTAGTCTTGATCATTCAATTAATAATTGCACCTTTGCTTTGGTATCCATGGTTTAAGATAGCTGATAAAAAAGCTTATGATCAAGAACATGAAGCTATTAAGTAGTTAATGAAGATAAAAGCATACTAAGAAGGGACAGAAATGAGACAAGAACAATTACGAATACTTTTAGAAGACATGACCCTGAAAGAAAAAATTGGACAATTAATTCAATTGTCTGGTGATTTTTTCAAGGCAAATGATATTTCTTATGGGCCCAGAGAAAAATTAGGAATTTCACAAGAAATGGTTGATTATACAGGGTCGATACTAAATGTGGCGGGTGCTAAAGCTACAAAAGAAGTACAGGAACATCAAATGAAGGTTCAGCCTCATCACATTCCTGTAATGTTTATGTCAGATGTGGTTTATGGATATAAAACTATTTATCCAATTCCGCTAGGCATGGGGGCAACTTGGAATCCCCAGCTTGTTAAGCTAGCATTTGAAGCCGCTGCTGATGAGGCTTCTGCTGGAGGAATACAAGTAGCATATGCGCCAATGCTTGATACGGTTCATGATGCCAGATGGGGTAGGGTACTTGAATCACCGGGAGAAGATCCACAGCTAAATTCAATTTATGCTAAAGCAATGGTTGAAGGCTTTCAGGACAAATTAGCAGAAGGAAAGGGTGTTGTTTCATGTATTAAACACTTTGCAGGGTATGGTGGAGTGGAAGCAGGCAAGGAATATAATTCAGTTGATATGTCAATTAGCAATTTATTTCAAAATTATCTACCTGCATATAAAGAAGCTATAGAAGCTGGAGCAAAAATGGTAATGACATCATTGACTTCACTAAATGGAGTTCCATCAACTGCAGATCAATGGTTGTTAAATGATCTTCTACGAAAAACTTGGGGGTTTAATGGAATAATTATTTCAGATTATGCTTCAATATATGAATTAATTAAACATGGCTTTGCTCAAGATTCCAGTGATGCTGCTAATAAAGCGATTAATGCGTCAGTGGACATTGATATGAAATCACCCTGTTATGCTAATAACTTAAGTAAATTGGTAACTGACGGTAAATTAGATGAAAAGAAGATTGATGAAGCAACTTGGCGAATACTGTGCTTAAAGAATGATTTAGGCTTATTTGAAGATCCTTATCGTGGAGCTTCTGAAACTCGAGAAAAAGAATGTTTGCTATCAACTAATAAACGCAAACTAGCGAGAAAAATTGCTGCTACATCTTTGGTATTGTTGCAAAACAAGAATGAAGTTTTGCCGCTACATAAAAATACTAAAATTGCACTGATTGGCCCATATGGTGCCAGTCATGACTTACTTGGAATGTGGGCAGTTCATGGTGAAGCTAAAGACAGCGTGTCAATTGAAGAAGGACTTCGTCAATACTTTTCAAATGTAAAAGTTGAAAAGGGAACGGATATCAATCGAGATCGTAAAATTTTTGAAGAGATGGGCTTTTTCACCGAAAAACAGATTAAAGATATAATTTCGCCAGAAGCAATTGAAAAAGAAAATAATAGAAAAGCTTTAAGTCTAGCTCAAGATGCAGATGTAGTAATTTTGGCGATGGGCGAAAACACTCTTGAGGCTGGAGAAGCTGGTGCTAAAACTAATCTTTCCCTGCCAGATAATCAAGTACAATTAATTAATCAAATTTCTAAGTTGGGAAAACAAACTGTGCTTCTAATTATTAGTGGTCGTCCTTTAGCTCTTCACAATGTCATTGATAAGGTAGATGCGGTTCTTGAATGTTGGTTTCCTGGCACAGAAGGAGGGAACGCCATTGCGGATGTTTTGTCGGGGAATATTAATCCATCTGGAAGAATAACAATGTCGTTTCCTTATACTGCTGCACAAGAGCCAATATACTATGATCATTTATCAACTGGACGACCTCTTCATGGTTCACAACATGTAGGGAGATTTGTATCAAAATACTTAGATGCACCTGCAACTCCCCTTTATCCATTTGGGTTTGGGCTCTCATATGGGCACATTGATTATGAGGAGTTAACTTTGGATAAAAATGAATTAACGCGTCAAGGACAAATCAGAGCAGAAATAACTTTGAATAATACTAGTGATTGGGATCGTTATGAAGTCGTTCAGCTGTATATACGCGATCAAGTAGCTACGATTGTTCAGCCTGTTAAGAGATTAATTAGTTTTAAAAAGGTTCTAGTTAAGTCACACAGTAGTTGCAAAGTAGATTTTATTATTAAGCCTGAACAGCTAGCCTTTTATGACAATTATGGACGTCAAATTTTAGAAAGTGGCAAATTCACGCTCTTTATTGGCAGCAATTCCAGAGATTGCTTAGCACAAAGTTTTACATTACTTGATTAATTATGTAAATAACATATTTTATTCAATTATATGGCATATCTGCATCTAGATGAGAACATATTAAGTTATCCATATGCTATAATTGAAACGGTTTTAAAGATTTACCAAAACTGCAATCTAAAAACAGTTCCCGTGTTTTGCAATGCAACAAATTATTTAGATAATC
>CALYQE010000139.1 GCA_945281075.1 uncultured Lactobacillus sp.
AGAAGAATGCGTTCAGTTCTGATAGTTTCAGTCATTTAATTACCTACTTTCATATTGATAATTTTAACAAAAGAATGGGGTGTTAAACATGCAGCTAACGATAGATCATACAGAGCTTACTAATGCTATCGATGGAATTATGAAGGAGCGCGGTTACGCTCCTTCTGAAAGTATTGATGGCAAAACAATCAGAATAAAGGAATTCGCAAAAAAATATTGCGGTGGCAAGGCAATGCCCTGGGTTAGGTTATTCATTTTTGACGAGTTTCCAGAAGTTGATTTCAACAACGGAGGCTGGGTAGTTAATCCACGCAAAAGCGAAGAAGGTACAACAACTTTAATTTTCGAAAAACCAGCTGCCGAATGGATGGAAAAACACAGGAATGAAATAGATTGGAACGCTAAATAACCATAACAGATTGTAAGAGGAGCATTAAAGAAGATGAAAGTAAAAATAATAGCAGACATACCACATGAAGAGCTTGTAAAAGCAGTAAGAGAAGTGTTGCAAAAAGAGGGTATTTCATTCAAGCAAGAAAATGAATGGATGAATGCAACGGAAGCTAGAAAATACCTTGGAGTATCAAGTTCTACATTTTATCAGTGGGTTAATAAAGGCAGAATACCTTACAGCATGATTGATGGTATTAAAAGATATTCCAAAACCGAATTAACTAAGGCGATGAAGAAAAACCAATTTTAGAAAGGAACCAGAAATGTCAAAAATAGTAAGTGAAATAACGATTAAGGCAAATAATGCTAAGGAGCTACAAGAGCTTAATTTGAACATCAAAAAAGCCATTCAACTGAACGAAGAATTGAAAGGCGTTTTAAGGGATATTCAAAAAACTAAGTTAGCCATTACGACTGAAGCCAGTCAACTTAGCAATTCTGTATCTTCTGAAGATGGAAACGATGAAGATGATGCCAGCTATAAAGAAAATTGTGTAGCGAACAGTATTATCAACCAGTTGAACAATTATGATCTGGAATACAGCAATTGGATGCATATTATAAACACGGTTGAGCGTGGATATAGTCCTTATCCAATCAATAGTGCCAAGAAAGAAGGCATTTGAGCATGAAATTAATAGAAAGGACAGCAAAAGAATGGACGGACTTTTTAAACTCCTGCTTCGACTTTGGGAGCAATGGCGTAACAAAAAAAGGTGCCAAAAGCACATTAGCAATCTTATTGCTAGTAGTAATTGCATCGGCACTACTGCTAAGTTATTTAGCCAGCAGTCCCGAGCAGTTACCAGGGACTTAATAGCAAACAAAAAAGCCCGTCGGCAAACGGACTTCAAATAAAAACAGATTATAGGAGAATTATAACACATGGAAGAAAAAACAGGAAGAGAGCTTCGGTTTGCTATCAGAGCTATCCGTGACGAAGAAGATATGAAAAAACTAGCTGAAGAAGAACCGGATGCAATCTTATTACAAGATACAGGTAATTCAATTGTTAACACGAGATATTGGAATGAAATTAAAAATGGCTATAGAGATGTTAACTCGTATTTAAAGAGTTTTCTGAAATTCTGTAATAACTCTACCGACAGAATGGTAGACATTCTAGGGATTGATAGAGCTGATTTAATTGATCAATTAGTTGATGGTGATGAAAGTGATGCAGAAGACTTAATAATGGATGTTTCTCTGGCGAAAGGCTAAGTGATATTTATGCAAGATGAATTTCTAAGTTGGCAGGATGAAACCTTAAAAGCAATTGAGTTGTGGACTATTCGACTGAAAAATGAAGCTCTTAAACAGAAAACTTACAGCAGTGCAATTAATTTTCTTAAGCAAAACAGACCTGGCTTGCCACATTCTTATCAGGGATCTGCTCAAGAACAATTTCAATCAGTGGTCAGATCAATGTTTGATGAAGCCACACGAATGGTGATTGATGAAGCTAACAAGCAGGTGATTAAACATGAGGAGGAAAAATAAATGCCCGCATTCATTTGGGATGAACATAAAAAGCCAAAATATAGATGGTTAGTTTATGGAGTTGCTGGAGTTGGCAAAACAACAATATCGCAGTACTTAAAAGGGAAAACCTATCTTTTATCGTTAGATGATAGTTTTCACAGAATTAAATTTTGGCAAGGTAAGAAAGATATTTGAGTAGTTGATCCAGAAAATCCAATTGAAGATTTAGAACAGTTTGTTAAAGCTTTCAAGCCAGAGAATTACGACAATTTGGTTATTGACAATGTATCTAATCTTCAAAAGCTGTGGTTTATTGAAATGGCTAAAGAAACTAAAAATGGTTTAGATAATAAGATGCAGCATTATGGTGAATTTGTTAATTGGGTTATCAGACTAATTTCTAAATTATTCACTTATGATATCAACATCTTAGTTATTGCTTGGGAGCAACGTCAAAAAATTACTGACGAATCTGGTCAGGAGTTTGAACAATACAGTCCAGATTTAAGAGATAGTGCACGGGATTACTTGATGGGAAACTGTGATGTAGTTGCTCGCATGATTCAAAAACCTAAAACAGGAGAGCGTGGGTTAATAATGCAAGGAACGACTGGAACTTATGCTAAAAACAGAATAGATGAAAGAAAGGGATGTAAAACAGAGGAGTTTTTCAAAGATGTTGAAACTGTTTCCGTATCAAAGGAAGTTGGTAAATCAGACTAGAGATGCATTAATTCAAAAAAATAAAGGTGTTTTAATTGTCAGTTCACCTGGTTCAGGAAAATCAGTAGTAATTAGTGAAATTGCAAGATTGACAACAAAAAAGAATAATAGAGTTTTATTCTTTGTTCATCGGCAAGAGTTAGTTAAACAAATTAAGTCTTCATTCAAAGAGCAAAATGTGAATTTAAATCTCTGTATAATTATGACTGTTGGAAAGGTTGCTAATCGATTAAATGAAATACCTAAGCCAGACTTGATTATTGTAGATGAATCACAACACAGTCGAGCAAAAACCTATTTAAAAATATTCGATTTTTTTAAAGATGTACCAAAATTAGGCTTTACTGGCACACCGTGGAGATTATCGGGAAAAGGATTTAAAGACATTTATTCAAAAATGATTGAAGGACCAAGCGTTAAATGGCTAATTAACAATCAAAAGTTAGCTCCATTTACACTTTATGGTTACCCGTTAGGCAATGACAATTTATTAAAAAAAGGATCAACTGGTGATTACACTCATCAGTAGATGGATGTTTTCACTAAATCAATTATTCGAGGTGACATCGTAAAATCATGGGAACAATTCGCAGATAATAGGAAGACAATTGTTTATTGTCATTCAACTTTATTTAGTAAAGAAGTTGCAAAAACATTCAATGATGCAGGAATTAAAGCAGTTCATGCAGATGCTAAAACACCCAAAATCCAACGTGAAAAAATAATGTCTGACTTTAAAGAAGGAAAAATAAAAGTTCTCTGCAATGTGGATTTGGTAAGCGAAGGATTTAATGTCCCGGATTGCTCATGTGTAGTTTTATTAAGGCCAACTCAAAGCTTAGTTGTTTATTTACAACAAGCAATGAGAGCAATCAGATATCAACAAAATAAACAAGCAATTATTATCGACCAGGTTAACAATTTTAGTATATTTGGATTGCCTGATCAGCAAAGAGAATGGACATTAAATGATCGTGAAAAGCATACTTTTAGTGAAAAAAGTGAAGGGATTGCAATTAAAACATGTCCACAATGCTTTGCGGTTATTCTTGCATCAAAGATTAAATGCCCACTCTGTAATTTTAGCTTTGAGGCTGAACTGAAGAAAATAGAAGAAGACCGACAAGCTAAATTAAAGGCAATCAAAGACGAAGAGAAAAGAGTTAAAGAAATCGCGGATAAAAAACCGCAAGAATTAAAAAGTATTGAAGAGCTATATATCTATGCCAGGGAACACAATTATAAAGCCGGATGGGCTTACTATCGTGCAAAACAGCAGGGATGGCTCAAATAACCGAAAGGAAATTAACAATGGGATTTTTAAATAAGAACGTAAAACCAACTAATGAAGAAAGTACATATTCAGTTTTACCAGCTGGTATTTATGAAGCAACTGTAAAAGATGCACAAGTAAAAGCATCTAAAAATGGCCACGAAAATATTAGTTTTTGTCTTGAAATAAGAAAAGATTTAGATGGAGTTAAGGAACTAGCAAAGACTAATGCCAAGCAGCATGGTCGATGCATATTTACGTCAATTTGGTATGACGATGAATCTAATGGATTTAAAGACCAGGATTTGAATAACATCTATGCAGCTTGTGGTGGCTTAAAGAAGGATATGGATAAAATCCAAAATGAAGATGATTTTGCAAAATTCACATTTGGAAAACCAGTAAGAATTAAAGTTGGAGTTTCTAAAAATACATATAAAGGAGAAGAGCAGGAACAAAACAATGTATTTGCCACCGGATATCAAGGCAAAGGCTCTGATTGGCACAAAACTAAATATCCGATAAAAGTTAAAACGGATCCATTTGAAAGTACAGGTGACACCACAGAAATCAAAGATGATGATGTTCCATTTTAAAAAGTGGGAGAGACAAATAGTGGACTATACTAATGTTCCTGAAGAACTTAAGAAATTAAAACAATGGGGCAATTGTCACAAAATATGGATGCCTGAAAGAAATAAGTTCACTAAGATTCCAATCAATTCTATGGACGGGTCACCTAGCAAATCTAATGATCCAACAACATGGTCTGATTTTCAAACAGCATTAAAAGGATTAGATAAATTTAAAAAAGCTGATGGATTAGCTTTTTATTTTGCGAATGGTTATGTCGGACT
>CALYQE010000140.1 GCA_945281075.1 uncultured Lactobacillus sp.
AAATGGCTCTTTGCGATAATAAGCTTCAAAAACGGCATTACGTTCGGAAATCCCCTTTTTAAAGTAGGTATACATCATATTAATTTCATACAAATCGGTATGCAGAGTTAACGAATCGTCTTGATCTAATTCTTGGTAAAACATTATGTCCTCGGTATTTCATCACTAATTTTCGAATATATTATAAACATTTATGTGTACTTAAACAATTTTGTTTGCTTAAAGTATGGTTTGATAGACCTGCAAGATGCTAGTCAATTGTTGCTGCAGGGAAAAATGCGCTGCAACATAGTCTTTTTCACGTTTGGCCATTTGCTTCAGTTCCTTTTTGGGCATTTCAATTGCCCTTCTTAAAGTCGCCGTAATTGAGGCAAGATCACCCACCTGAGCGACAAAGCCATGTTCTTCATCCGGAATCATTAACTCAATATCGCCCACCGCTGTTGACAAAATCGGCAGCAGATTGTCGCTAGCTTCTAACAACACCAAAGGAAAACTCTCTGAGTAGGAGGTTAAGATTGCCAGATCCATGCGGCGATATAAGTGTTTTAATTGTTTTTGCGTCATAAAGCCCTGAAAAGTTACTTGTGGGCCCAGTTCAAGTTTTTGCACCAGCTCTTCTAAGTTGCTTTGCTGTGAGCCAGAACCCGCAATATATAGGTGAACATTACCATCATCAAGTTTTTTCAAAGCCTTTAAGAGCAGTTCTTGCCCCTTAACTTTTTCAAGCCGAGCCACGTTCACGAGATTAAAGTGCGGATGCTCGTATTTTGCCGGAATTTCCGCATTCTGATGAAAGACCGTCCCATTATAAATCACGTGAACCTTGCTGGAGCTAAGATGAGCCCGACTAAGTAAAAGGTTGGCAAAACGCTTGGTTACTGCAAAGACACAGTCAGCCTTTTTGATTGCACGTACATTCAAGGCCGTAAAAACTTTGCCACTCATGCCACGTCCCTGAAAATCCAAGTAAGGATCGGAATGAACGGTGACACACCATTTGGCCCTTATTTTGTTTTTAATCAGTGCTAGGAACAGGTTGGCACGTGCCCCATGAGTATGAACAATGTCGAAATTGCCTTCATTGATAAATTTGACTAAGCGGCGCAAGGAATTAAAATCATAGCGACTATTCGCACCCAGAGTTTCAACCTCAAGGTCAGCTTCCTGAGCAGCGCGGGCCACCGGACCATCTGCCAAGCATAGCAATTCAAAGTCAGTTCCTTCATGCTTGGCTTCTTTCAACAAATTAATAATATGAGTCAGACCGCCTCCAGACTCAAGACCAGCATTGACATGCAAAACTTTCATCGCTTACTTCGCTTCCTTTTGGTTTGACAAACTTTGATCATAAACTTCGGTAGTATGCTAACTCGACTAAGTCGCGCTGGTTCTTTGAGCAAACGGTAAAGCCATTCAAGATGGGCTTTTTGCCAAATTTGCGGCGCCCTTTTGATCTTGCCGGAAAAAACGTCAAAACTGCCGCCAACGCCCATCATTAAGGCCGGAAATAAATTTTTACGCAGAATTGATAATAATTGTTCTTGCTTCGGAGAACCCAGTGCTGCAAAGACCAGGTCTGGTTCGGCATGCTCAATCTGGTATGCGACGGTTTCTAGATCTTCCTTAAAATAGCCATCTTCCGCGCCAACCAATTGAATATCAGAGTATTCGTGAGCGATCTTGGTTTGAACAGCATGGATCACATTGGGCTTTGCGCCAATTAAATACACCCGCAAGCTTCTTTCGTTGGCCAGTTTCATGAACCAAACAAACAAATCATAGCCGGTAACACGTTCTGGCAGCGGTGTGTTTAAAATGCAGGCTGCTTTAATAATGCCGATGCCATCAGGAGTAATATAATCCGCGTCAGACTGCAAAATCTTCATAAATTCCGGATTCTCGTTAGCGGACATGACAATTTCTGGGTTTGCAGTAACAACAAGTGTTGACTGGTGCGTGTTAATCCGACCGATAAATTCATTTTGAAATTGCTTAAAATTTTTATTATCAAAATCAACGCCCAAGACATCTACTTTACCCATGATATTCCCCTCTCGTTCTCAACTTACCTTAATTCTATCAGACTATCTGCAATTGAGGTGGACGTTTTACCTTTTCTATAAATATGATAAGATTAAATCGTCAAAAAAATAGGAGTATGCACAGATGAAAAAAGTTATTACTTACGGCACATTTGACTTGTTACACTACGGGCACGTGCGGCTACTTAAACGGGCACGCGAACTGGGAGACTATTTAATTGTCGGGCTTTCCACTGATGAATTTAATGAGTTTCAAAAGCATAAAGAATCCTACAACAACTATGCTGAACGAAAATTCATTCTTGAAGCCATTAGATACGTTGATCAAGTTATTCCTGAAGACGATTGGGACCAAAAAATCAATGATATTAAGCAATACAATATTGCTACTTTTGTAATGGGCAACGATTGGCAAGGAAAATTCGATTATTTACAGGATTATTGCGATGTTGTCTACCTTGACCGTACTCCTGGAATTTCAACCACCAAAATTAAGCATGATCTGAAATAAAAACGCTGAACCAACTTTTTAGTTGATTCAGCGTTTTTTACTTAGAAAAGGTAAATTCAAACCGGTCTGCCACATAACTGGCTCTCGTATATTCAAATGGTTCGCCAGTTGACAGCTCCGTAACTTGCAGACGCGTAATTAATGCTTCGCCTTTCTTGGCGTCCAATAAGCGCGCCGAATTTTCGTTAGCCACGGCAGCTGAGATGTGCTCCGTTACACGACCAATCTGGTAGCCGTTTTGTTCAAGTGCCTTATACAAATGAGCAGAAATATCTTTTTTGGAAATATGAGCAATTAACTTTTGCGGAATAGTAACGACTTCATAGCAAATCGGCACATTATCGGCGTAGCGAATTCGCTCCATGCGCAAAACCTCTTGATCCTCGCGTAAATTCAATCGTTCAGTTTCTGATAAAGACGGCTTGCCAAAGCGGTAAGAAATCAGTTTGCTTGATGGTATCTGACCATTAGCATGAGTAATATCAGTAAAGGACATAATCCCCGACATTTTTTCTTGAACTTTTTGGTTGGCTACATAGGTGCCACTGCCCAAGCGTTGCTCCAAAATCCCTTCATCTTCAAGGGTTTTGATTGCCTGCCGTAATGTCATCCTGGAAACACCAAACTTCAAAGCAAGCTGCCGCTCAGCAGGAATGCGGCTTCCAATCGGATAAACATGGTTCTCAATTTCCCGTTTAATCTGATTATGAATTTTAATATACATTGGTTCTTCCATTATCACGCCTCCCTGTCAGGTTACTTCATTATAATCCAAATTGGTCTACTCTTCAAAAGCCATTTTAATAGTCACATAGTCTTATTTTTTCTTAGTGGTCCACTTCATGCCCAAAAGCCGAATATCAGCTTCATGACCACATTCAACGGTAATCGATTCATCGCTGCTGGCAATAATGCTTGCCCGCATTTTGGCAAAGTCTTTCACTGCTAGTTCTGCGCCATTAGAGTTAAGAATAAGATCATGTCCTCTTAAAAAAGCATGATCGCTTAAGGCTAAAAAGTACTGGTAATCATTACCACCGTTGAAAGTCGTTCGTCTGGCTACGCACTTCACTTGATCCTGAAAATCAGCATGATTAAGAATAAGCGAGTTAGACAAGGTAATTTCCGCTTCATTAACCGCAATTAAGCGATCAATTTGACTATTTTGAACGATGATATGAGGCTTTTGATTAAGATAAATTCCACCATTAAACTGGCAGCCAATAATATTGACCCAAGTTTTGTCAGTAATATACAGACAGCTGTCATCTTCAGACAAAAGCCTACTGTTGAGCATATTTAGCCACACTTGCCCTTGAAGCAAAAGGGCATCTGCAACTGAATTATTGAGATTAATTTCGGCGTTCGTCTTGCTAAAAGTATCGATGCTGCCAACAATTTTTGAATTGTTGATAATTACTGTCCCATGCCCCTCAAGTGCCAAGGCGCCAAACTCTTCTGCAACATGTTCGATTATAGAGTCATTCATTTCCAAGCGAAAATCAGAATTGGCATAGATTGAAATTGAGCCGTTTGAAACAATCGTTGAATATAGTTCAAGGGTAACTTTTCCATTAGCAGCAATGGCAGCCGTATCAGTGCCGTAGCCCTTAATTAAGCAATTGCGCAAAGTCAAATAGGTATTGGCCTCGGCCGGTACAAACAGGCTATTAGAATCATCATTAGTGTTGATACACAAGTTTTCCAAATTAACGAATTGGCTGTCAGCAGCTAAATTGACGCTGCCAAGGATGGTTGTGTCTTCGGGTATGCTGCCAGTGCCTTTAATTGTAATATTAGCAAATAAGATTTGTGCAGGCAGTTCATAGAATCCCGGCTCCAAAAGCAAAACATCATCGGCACGAAGATCTTTTAAAGCCTCATGCCAACTAATTTCGCCACCACCAGCACCCACACTAACTAGTCTTGACATAAAATTTCCTTCTTAAAATAGCAAGTTAAACTAGCTCCTATTGTACTATTTTTCCATTTCTAATAGGGTAAGTTAGTTTAAATACCAAAATCACGCAAAACAACCAGCTCTTCTTAGCCAAATTTTAAGCAGTTAAATTCACGGAGCGGACCTTTAAACACTGAAAAAACAAAAAGACAACTTTAGCAGCTGTCTCGACCATGTGATTCTTAATTGGGTTAGCTGGATTCGAACCAGCGCATACTAGTACCAAAAACTAGTGCCT
>CALYQE010000141.1 GCA_945281075.1 uncultured Lactobacillus sp.
TTGGCCTAAAGCTTGGTCAGCTTTTGATTTGGCTAAAGAAGTTTACGGCGAATAAGTATTATTACAAAAGTTGACTGTTGCATTTGCAGTATTAAGCGTCCACCGGATGAGCGGGCGCTTTTTTGCGGACAGGTAGTTTTTTCATTAATTGATTGCCTTCTAGAAGCAAAAAGTTACGGGCAAAAGTGTTAAAATTGGTCTTATCAATTTGATTAGGAGTTGACCATTGTGACTAAAAAAATCTTGATTTTGCACACGGGTGGGACTATTTCAATGTCGGAAGACGAATCCGGCAACATTAAACCTAATGCGCAAAACCCGCTTGCCACGCTTGCACTGAATAATAACGCAGAACTTGAACTGGTTACCGAAGAAATTTTCAACTTGCCTTCACCGCACATGACGCCTAAGCAGATGCTTGAATTATCCTTGCGAATTCGACGGGCTGAAAAAGAGGGCTTCTTTGGGGCGGTCGTTACTCATGGAACAGATACGCTAGAAGAAACAGCGATTTTTTTAGACTTAACTATCTCTAGCAGAATGCCAGTGGTGGTAACGGGCGCGATGCGCTCATCCAACGAAGTAGGCAGTGATGGTCTGTACAATTTTAAAACGGCCATTATGGTTGCTAGTTCCCCTGAATCAGTGGGCAAAGGGGTTGTAGTGGTCATGAATGACGAGATCCATTCGGCCCGCTACGTTACCAAGACTCACACCACCAACGTTGCCACCTTTAGAACGCCTACTTTTGGGCCGATCGGAATTGTGTCTGAGGGCCATGTTAATTACGTGCAGACGATTAAACCGCAGGCGCATTTGCCAATTGATCATGTGGTTGACGGAGTTTATCTTGTTAAGGCCTACGCCGGAATGGGTCCGGAATTGCTGCACGCCTTGAACCAGCGAGCTACTAAGGGGATCGTGATTGAAGCGCTGGGGGCGGGGAATATGCCGCCGCAGACTCTGCCAGAGCTGCAGTCGTTAATTGAACATCAGATTCCACTTGTTTTAGTTTCGCGCTGTTTTAATGGTATTGCGGAACCAGTTTACGATTATGAGGGCGGCGGAGTTAACTTAGCCAAAATGGGTATCATTTACTGCCGCGGACTTACCGGTCCAAAGGCCCGCATTAAGCTCTTGGTCGGTTTAAGTGCGGGTCTGCAAGGACATGAGCTCAAAAAATATTTGAATAATTAACCATATGCGTTCGCCTGTTAAAGTGAGCGCTTTTTAATTGCAAAAAGGAGCAAAAAAGCGAATTTGTGCTACAATTAATTTATTAATGAAATCGGTTACATATTAAAGAGGGAATTAACTGTGATTTATCAAAAAAACATTAAATGGGATGCAAATTATGATGTTGTTGTTTTAGGTTTTGGCGGCGCTGGTGCAACGGCTGCACGCTTTGCCGCGGATAACGGGGCAAAAGTCTTGCTGGTTGATGTAGCACCAGAAGGTCACGAAGGCGGCAACACGCGGTACTCGGCCCAATTAATTGGGACAGGCAATGATTTTGCGGAACTGAAAAAATACTACCAAAATTTAACAGCGCCAATGGAGCTTGATGAAGACATGATTGATACTTATGTCGAGGGCATGGTCAACACGCCCAATTATGTTTCAAAATACCTAGGTGTTGAGCCATGTAGTGCAAAAGAGTATGCACCAGAGCAGCTGCATCATGCGTACGAGGAATTTCCGGAATTTGCCGGTTCAGAATCGTATGATTTTACGACCGTTAAGAAATCATGGTTTGACGCGGCACTGTGGAAGCTTTTAAAGAAAGAAGTAGTGAAGCGTCAAGATCAAATTGATGTGATGTTTGAGACACCGGCAAAAGAGCTGATTCAAAACCCGGAGAGCCGCAAGATTGAAGGGGTTTTGATTGAACGTGCTGGCAAGCTGCTCAAAATCCAAGCTAAAAACGGCGTAGTCATGACTACTGGTGGCTTTGAAAATAACCAAACAATGATTGAAGACTTTATTGGTGCTAAAAAATTGGCTCCGCTAGGCTCGCTATATAACCGCGGCGATGGCATCAAAATGGCCCAGCAGGTTGGTGCAGATTTTTGGCATCTGCATAACTATGAATCACTTGGTTTGCTTCACGGGATGGCATTTGCTGTCCCGGACGGTGAGCGTGGTCGGCTGATGCTGGGCGCGCAAAACGTGGCTGTGGCCCATGGCAGTTCATTTGTTATTGGGGATGATGGCACCAGATACTTTAATGAAGCCGAGGAAAATCGTCATGGTCATATTAAAAACCACGGTCAATGGAAAGTGCCGCTTAATCAAGAACACCCTTACTTGATTTTTGACCAGGCTAAGAAAGCTGAACTTGATCAGGATCCAATCATTGGCAGTTACGGACCTTATACCGACAACGTGATTGAGGCGGCTTCTTGTCAGGAATTAGCAACCAAAATTGGCGTTGAGCCGGCAGTTTTGCAGGATTCCTTGGACCGCTTCAACCAGGCTTGTCAAACTGGCAATGATCCGGAATTTCGGCGTGATCCTGCTACTTTACGTGCCTTTGCGGCAGGCCCGCTTTATGCTGTCCGCATGGAACAAACGATGCTTAACACGCAGGGCGGTGCCAGAAGAAATAAGGACGCTGAAGTCCTGGATACTAAAGGCGATCCGATTCCGCATTTGTACTCTGCCGGCGAGTTTGGCGGCATTTGTGCCAACCAGTACCAGGGCGGCAACAACATTGCAGAGTGTCTGATTTGGGGTAAGATTGCGGGTGAAAATGCCGCTAAGGAAAAAGAAGATGCGACCGTCGATGCGGCCAGCGGTGCTTCGGTTCACCAAGTTCACTTAACTTCCGATTTGCAAGACGAAAGCTATGAAACTGGTGAAAATCAGTATATCGGCAAATCAAATGGCGGCATGGGCGGCGAAATTGTCGTTCGGGTAACGGCCGATGATCATAAAAACCTGCAAAAAATTGAGGTGCTCAAGCAAGCCGAATCAGAAGATTATGGCTTAAAGGCAATAAAGACATTACCATTAGAGATGGTTAAAGAAAACAAGGTTGACGTTGATGCCGTTTCAGGTGCCTCTAGTACCAGTCGCGGCCTAAAAGATGCGGTTAATGACGCCTTGAACAAAATAGGCAAATAAGCTAGAAAAAGATCACATTGAAAAAGATACTAATTTTAAACAGGACGAAAAAATGAACTTTACTCAACTACGTTGTTTTATCAAAGCCGTTGATAATTCAAGTTTCACCATTGCAGCTAAACGCTTAAATTTTTCGCAATCAGCTGTCTCAAAAAATATTAAAGACTTGGAAAATACCATCGGCGTTACTTTGATTAATCGCGCCCACCACCGCATTTCGCTAACTAACGCGGGCAGCTATTTTTATCGTGTAGCTCGCAATATCGTTGATGACATGGACTACACGGTTGCTTATTTACAAAGCCAAAAAGGCAACCCGAAGACCCTGTTGCGAATTGGGGTATGCGATACGCCACTAGAGCAAAAAATTTTGCCGATCTTTTTGCGTAACTTGCGTAAAGCTGGTAGCAATCTTAATGTCCAGTTTGTTTTTGTGCTCAATAATTCAATTGGCGAATTGTTGAACCACCACGTTGATTTATGTGCGATTGCGCTCGAAGACGTTGAAGTGGTGAATGATGTTAAATTTGAACCGTTAATTGATGGTCAAGTCGTGGTTGCCTGCCCGCTAGATTCGCCATTGGCTAAAAAAGAACGGATCAGCGTTGCGGATTTGAAAGAACAAAACATCTTTTTGCTTGATCCGAATAGTTCGCTCAATGTTCAGCTTAACTTTCAAACTGCACTCATCAACAGCTTGGGGATGGATCATATTAAATTCGTTCAGGACTTTTTGGCAATGGACATCTATGTTCGTGGCGGCTGGGGTTACGGCATTTTGCCTAATTTTATCGCCGATACGCAGTCAAAAGATATCGCCTATGTGCCAATCGACTATCATCATATTTCGCCGTACGGAATTGCATATATGGAGTCTTTTTCCAATAAGTCGGTATTAAAAGAAGTGATCACCACGCTGGAGCAGTCGATTAAGGAATATCGCCAAGCAAATAATAAATAAAGCACAATTATCATAAAATAAGTAAATATCTGTCAGTTAAACGCAAGAGCTTAATTGGCAGGTATTTTTGCTTGCTTATAAATAACGCGCAGATTCTTTATTCCATTTAGTAATGTTCAATTCTAATATTAGTGCAAAAATTCACTTGATCAATAGTATGATGAAAGCGATTAGAAGATTTGCTTTAAGAAGTGAGGAATTTAAAATGGAAAATACTTATGATGTTATTATTGCCGGTGCCAGCAATGCTGGCGGCATGGCAGCCTGTGCGGCTGCTGAAAAGGGCGCTAAAGTATTACTGATTGATAAGCAGGGCAGCTCACAGTATCTTTATCGTTCATTCTTTGCCGCACTTGACAGCAATGCGCAAAGAAGAGCAGGAATCAAAGTAGACAAAGCCAAGTTAATGAACTTTTTAACTTTATTCTTCCAAGACAATGTCGATGAACGGCTGCTGTGGACCTGGGCTAACCACGCTGATGAAACAGCTAACTGGCTTGAGGATAATATCTTAAAGCCAAATGGCGGAGTTTTAAGACCACAAAAAGATGCTTACTATG
>CALYQE010000142.1 GCA_945281075.1 uncultured Lactobacillus sp.
AAGCACTAGCAACCTTCTTTTGAATCGCTTTGCCTAAACGGAAATCGATAAACTTATAAGCTGCAGCTACATTCTTACTATTCTTTAAAATTGCCAAATTATCATAGTTAGCATAAGTGCCAGACGCCGGAACCATGTATTTCAGTCCCGCATCAGTAGCCTGAAGCATGCCAACCGCATAATCACCAACAACGGCAACAGTGATTTCACCGGTCTTAAACATATTGCTTAGGTCTGAACTTTGCGAATATGTTTTTACAATATTTGGCTTCAGCTCTTTTATTGCTTTAAAAGCGGCTTTACCGTTGTCACTTGGAACAGCCACTTTGGCATGATCCCCAGCAAGATAGAGCATTGCCGGTCCAAAGGTAGTGGTAATGTCGGGAATCGCAATTTTACCCTTTAATTTTTCAGACCAGAGGTCATTCCAATCCTTGATGTGAACCTTTTTAGGATTATAAATAATGCCTATACTGTTAAGCGTATACGGTACAGTATTAGTATCTTTAGCCAACTTTTGCTGGTCACTTGACAAATACTTGAAGTTTTTAATCTTAGAAAAATCTAGTTGCTTAAAGAGCTTCTTTTTTGCTCCGGTAACTGCATTATTTTGCGCCAAATCAATGACATCAACTGAAGAGTTAGGATTGTGTTCAATCTGCGTTAATCTTGTTGAACTGTCACCAAACTGAGTGGTTATTTTAACCTTATTTTCTTTAGCAAAAGGATTGAGAACGTCTGAACGCATCTGTTTAGTTGATAGACCAAAGGTAGACACAACCAATTTGCCGCCATTTGACTTTGAAGAACAACCGGAAGTAGCAATGGCTGTTCCGGCAACAACTAGGCTAGCAGCCAATATACAAGCTTTCTTAAATTTCATGATTAGACCTCTCTGGAAATTTAAACTATTCTGACAACGGATGAAGATGTTTAGCAGGAAGAGTTAAAGTAACTTCATCTCCTGAGCTGCGCATCTTCTGACGCGCCTCCTCAACCTTAAATTCTCCAAGTTTAGATTCAACGGTGTATTTAAAGCTTTGCCCTAAGTATTCGCGGTTGATAATCTTGCCGTCAAAAGTATTTTGGGTAGCCTCTTTTAAATCTAAAACAATGTTTTCAGGACGAATAGTTAAAACCTTAGCATTTAAGCAGTCTTCGGTTGTGGTTAAAACTGTCTCACCGGCTTTCACATGATAATTGTCTTGACAGCTATTCGGGCTTACGGGCACGAAGTTATCATAGCCGATAAAGCGTGCAACGTATTCTGTGCGCGGATGGTGAAAAATAGTTTGCGGTGTGTCAAATTGATCGATATGGCCTTGTTTCATAATTAAAACTTTATCAGAAATGGCGAAACACTCTTGTTGGTCATGCGTCACAAATAATACAGTCATCTTCATCTTCTTTTGCAGTCGACAAATTTCTTCGCGCATTTTAAGTCTTAGCTTCGCGTCAAGATTACTAAGCGGTTCATCCATTAAGAGCAATTCTGGATCAATTATTAGCGCCCTGGCCAAAGAAACTCTTTGCTGCTGTCCCCCCGATAGTTGCGCGGGAAATTTATCTGCCAGATCACTCAGTCCAGTCAATTCAAGCATCGCAGCGACTTTTTCTTTTATCTCGCTCTTGGCGATTTTACGCGTTTTCAATCCAAAAGCCACGTTTTCAAACACGCTTAAGTGCGGAAATAGAGCATAACTTTGAAAAACCATGCCAAAGTTTCTTTTGTACACTGGAACCTTAGTGATATCTTTATTATCAACTAAAACCTGGCCTGAAGTTTCTGGTATCAAGCCAGCAATAATTCTTAAGGTCGTAGTTTTCCCACACCCTGAAGGACCAAGGATTGAAACAAACTCTCCATTTTTAACTGAAAAAGAAATATCCTTTAAGACTTTAGTCTTACCGTCATATGATTTTGCTAAATTTTGAACTTCTAAATCTGCCACGATAGTAACCTCTATTCAGTAATCTTTTTAATTCCGATTGCTTTTTCAACTAAAAACATCATCAATGCAGTAAAAACCATCAATAGTACCGAAATCGCCGATACGGTTGGATCATAGTTATTTTGCAAGTAGTTTAAAATTGCTGGCGGCAACATGGTTATCGACGGGCCGTTCATAAATAAAGAAATAGGAATATTATTGAACGAATTGATGAAGCACATCATAAAGGCGGCAATAATGCTAGTCTTAATGTTAGGCAAAACGATAAGAAAGAACCCTTTTTGGGGTGAACAGCCACATATCCAGCCTGCTTCTTCAATATGGCTATCCATGAGCAGCATGCTGGCCGTAATTAACCGAATAACATATGGCAAACAAAGCAAAAAATGACCAATAATTAAACTAATGAAGACCGGAGTTCTCAGGTTTATCACAACGGCTTGATAAAGCGCAAAGCCAATTACTATTTCTGGAATTAGTGTAGGGCTTAGAAAAAATGATTGAAACCAAGATGCGTGTTGAAGGTGATAACGCGTTAAGGCGTAAACAGCTGGAATCCCGATAAGTAAAGCTAAACCGCTGGCAATTAGCGCCACTACCAAGCTCGTCTCAAAGCCCGTAATGAAATCAGGTTCCTGAAAGATGTTGGCATACCAAGAAAAGGTAAAACCCTTAATGGGAAGCGAAATCGAACTTTCATTATTAAAAGAAGTAATCACAACTAAAACTAAAGGCAACATGATTAACGCTAAGATCAAAATTGAAATTGTCGTTAAGGTTTTGTTTCTGCGATCAAGCATTACTTGGCCTCCGATCTAAATGATGACTAACTCGTCTCATAATCCACATTGAAAAAGCAGAAATGATAATCAAAATCAGAGCAATCACACTTGCGTTCTTCCAATTTCCTAAGGTCATGGCCTGTTGATAAATTAAAGTAGATAGCACTAGGTGCCGGTTGCCACCAAGAATTTGAGGCGTAGTATAAGCTGTCATGGAACCCGCAAAAACCAAAATGCAGCCAGTCAGAATACCAGGTGCTAGCTGCGGAATAACCACTTTGAACAAGGTATGCCAAGGATTCGAGCCAAGAATCGCGGCCGCTTCTTCAATTTCCACATTTAGTTCGGCAACACTGCCTACTAACGAATTAATCATGATTGGTAAAAACAAGTATACCGAACCGATAATAATTGCAGCATCTGTGTATAAAATATCAAGCGGCGATTTAATCAAATGCAACGCAAGCAAGAATTTATTAATGATTCCATCATGGCCCAAGATGATAATCCAAGCAAAGTTCCTTACCACAGCATTAGTCAGCATTGGGAAAAGTATCAGTAAGTTGAGCACTTGGCGCACTGCCGTCTTCTGCCTGCCAATCCACAAAGAAATTGGCAATCCCAAAATCAAGACAATCATCACCGTCACAAACGCAATCAAAAATGTGCGGCCGATAACTTGCCAATTATAAGAGCTTTTTAAAAATTGTGCATATAATAAAAAGAAACCGTTGCGATTTTGAAAGGTTGGAATCGCAATTTCGATCAGTGGAAAAAATGTAAATACTAAGACTCCCATAAATGCTGGAACCAATAACCAGACAGCCGACTTTCGATTCATATATTACCTCCGCTTTGTTTTAGATTAGCTACTTTTTTCATATATGTCAAGAAAAAATCGAATAAAAATGTTATTTATCCTTTTTAATGTTTGTGATATTTAATTATTTGGGTTAAAAAAATATATAAGTAATCATATATAGCTTAAAAAACGAACATTATTCAAAGCGGCAATCTAGGGAGCGCTTGACGAATTTTAAATTAATTGATCACGCACTAAGCATTCGGCTATTTCAACAGTATTGCTGGCTGCACCCCTTAACAGGTTATCAGCTACAACCCACATGTGAAATGCCCCCTTATTTTCCTGGTCAGCCCGGATACGCCCCACAAAAGTTTCACGCTTACCAGCAGCCATTAGTGGTTGGGGATAGAGCTGCTCGGCAGGATCGTCCTGCAAAATTAAGCCCGCGCTTTCGCCAATTTCTTGTTTAATTGCTTCAACCGTTGCCGTTTGATCTTTAACCACGAAGTAAACCGTTTCGCCGTGACCTATTTCGACGGGTACTCTGACACATGTAGCCGTGACTTTTATCTGACTCGAATTTTGATCATTAAACAAGATCTTTTTGGTTTCATGAATCATTTTCCATTCTTCGTGGGTATAACCGTCATTTTCAAAAACATCGATTTGTGGCAACAAGTTGAAGGCTAATGGATAGTGCTTAGGAGCTGCTCCCGTTGGCAAAATTCGCGCGTCTGCTGGTTGATTATTTAAACGTGCTTGAGCCTGTGCTAGCATTTCATCCCAAGCAGCTTTTCCTGCCCCAGAAACCGCCTGATATGTTGAAACAATAATTTGTTCCAAGCCAAAGCGTTGGTATACCGGATAAAGTGCCGCCACCATTTGAATAGTTGAACAATTCGGATTAGCAATAATGCCATGATGATGCTGCAGCTGCTGGTCATTGACCCCGGGAATAATTAGCGGAACATCTTCGTCCATCCTAAAGGTGCTAGTGTTATCAACGCAGACTGCTCCGCGTTTAACTGCTTCTGGCAGCAGACGCTTTGAAACTGCTCCACCCGCCGAAGACAG
>CALYQE010000143.1 GCA_945281075.1 uncultured Lactobacillus sp.
CTATTTTTCACATGAAACATCCCGTGATTTATCATTTTCTCTAAAAATCATAATGAATCATATCCCTATATTCATCAATTAATTCTTGGTTTTTCTTATCTCCGTCATCAAGGTTGGCTGAATAAAAGATTGGTGCCTCTGGAATTCCATGATTTACTAATCTTTGACATGTTTCAACAATAATATTATCTAAAATAGCTGCACCGATGACGGTTGAAGTTGGACCAGCTTTTTGGTTTGTACCTTTAATTGGACAAGCTGCATCCCCAATATCCCCATGGTTATCAATTACAATATCAGCAATTTCAAATAAATGCTTTCCAGACGAATGACGACTTTTAACAGATCTAGAATAAGCAAGATTGGTTAAACCAATAATTTTTACTCCTTTTGCTTTAGCTGCAAGTCCCAAATCAATAATTACTGGATTTCTTCCAGAAACTGAATGTAGAATTAGAATATCATCCTTTTTAAAATTAACAGTACTTGCTAATGCAGTACCATAACCCTCTAAGCGCTCCATTTTACTTGTAAAAGTTATTGGCTTCCTATCGAGCATTACCTCACGTCCAAAAATAGCATTCATTGTAATCATGCCACCAGCGCGATAGTACATTTCATCAGCCAAAATTCCCGCATGACTAGCACCGAATATATAAATTGAGTTTTTACTGATATTAGCGTTAAAAATTAGTGTAATTGCTTTTTCAATATTATCCCTCTCGACTTTTTCGACAGTATCAATAATATTCTCAATTTTATTAAAATAACGATACATACTATATTCCCCCTAGCAAGCTAGCAATCAGTTTGCTGATAATGCTCCAAAGCGACAAATCATTACCACCAAAAATTAAAATCCAATTTTTAATAGTACTATCCATCATTACCGCTGAAACTCCTACCAAAGCTACCATTACAACTGCAGCTACAACAGTTCCAATAATTGCTCCACGAATGCCACCCTGGCCTTCGCCGATTACGGCTGCACCACCACACTCAAAGAAGCTAGTTATCATCAATGGAACGATTAAAATTCCAAATATATTAGTCACATTAGCAATCAACACTAAAATTGTTGAAGTAATGAACGCCGAAAGAAAGCCAATAATAACAGCATTTGGTTTATAATTAAACAGAATAGGAACATCAAAAGCTGGTTTTGCACCAGGAACTAATTTTTCAGAAATACCTTGAAACGCAGGAATGATTTGATTAACTAGTAAACGAACCCCATAAAGTAGTATTAATAAACCTCCTCCAAAAGTAAGACCTGCATTCAACGCCACTGTAAATATGTTGCCTCCTTTAGGCACTAAAGTTGGGGCAATCAGCCCAACCACAATATCAACACAGAACATTACAATACCACCGGTTATTGAAATATCACGGAAAAAAGATAAACCTTTGGGAACTTTTAGGTCTTCAGTTGAGTGCTTTTTATTACCAACGTGTTTAGCCACAAAACCAGATATTAACGAAAGAATCGTAGTCGGATGACCTATCAAGAATGAGTCATCACCCGTTGCGGCCCAAACATATTTCCGCATAATCCAAGGTGCAATTGAAAAGTATAGGGCTGAAAGAATTGCACTCATTATAATTAAATTAATGCCACGTAATCCACCTTCTACACCTCCAGCGACAATGACAAAAGGTACCCACCATAGCATATGCCCAGTTAAAAAAATTGTTTTAATCGGTGTAAAGCGAGCGATTAAAATATGAATAACCAAAGCCAAAAACATTGCCATTCCCACAGCTCCACCATATTCTGCAGTAAAAGTAATATCTGTCATTCCTTTAGCTACTTGAATACCCATTTTAGTCTGAATAGCAGTATTAATTGCTGCAACTACTCCTGTTAGCATGTTTACGCCTTCGGTCAGAATGATCATGCCAAATGCTGCTGACATACTTCCTTTCACAACCTCAGCTATCGGTTTTTTCTGAACAATAAGCCCAAGCATAGCAATTAAGCCAAGCAAAACAGGTGGGTCTTGTAAAATATCATTTGATATGAATTTTAATATTTCCATAATTACTTTTCTCCCCTATGTGCCAAAAAATCGTTCATTGCCTGTAAAACTTCATTTTTATCCATATATCGCTTAATCGCATACACTGGTTTAGATGTTGAAGATTCAATATCAGGTTTTAATTCAGCACTAGTAAAATAGACATCAGCTTCTTCGGCTTTTGCAGAAGCAATATCAGTATTTTTCACATCAGCATTTAGTCCTAGTTCCATAACAACTTTTTCTAGTGTCATTTTTAAAACCATTGAACTACCAACTCCAAATCCACAAACTGCTAAGATTTTCATTTCTATACCTTCACTTTCGCAAACATTGCAACAATCGCTTTTTTATTAGCATTTAAAATTATTTGATAAGATTTAGGATCCATCAAAATCGAAACCACTTTTTGTAAGCTTTGCAAATGACTAGTATTATCTACTGCTGCCATTACTAAAAAAATTTTTACTGGTTTACCTTCTAAGTCAATAGCCTTACGAGAAATAAGTAAACTCATCCCCAATTTATTAACACCTTGACCCGGTCTTGCATGCATTAATGCAAAATAATCAGTTAAAACCATATAAGGACCATTTTTTTCAACGCTTGCAATCATATTTAAAACATAGTCTGTTGTAATCGCATCCTCTTTAATCAAGGGTAAACTGGCTTGCCATAATGCATCCCGCCAATCATGCGCACCATCAATTATTTGAACATTTTTTTCATTAAATAAAGTTTCTGACACTGTTATTTAGCCTCCATCATTTTTGCAATAAACCAGTTCTTATCGTTAATTCCCTGCATAATTAAATTCATAAATGGTTCAACTATTCTCTGGTCATTACGATTAACCATTAGTAAAGCAATAACATCAACACGATTATTTCCCCAGTTAATGGGCTTAGCGAGAATTGCCACCGAAATACTACTTTTTTCTACAAGTGCAGGGTTGCCATGAGGAATTACAAAACCATTACTTAAATAAGTAGACTGCAATTTTTCGCGCTCTATAATTGTTTGTTCATAGCTATTTTTAATCTGTTCACTAGGCCAACTACCATTTTCTAGCAATAAATCAATAATTTGCTTAGGCCCTTTTCTGTCGGTAAAAATAATTTTTCCTTTTAGTAAGGGTATTACTTTTTTATCTATTTCCGTTTCATCCTTAATTGTTTCTTTGTGCTTCATTACAACATCAATATAAGTATTAGCAACCTTTTTCATATCACAAACTGTCATTAATGGTGAAATGTAAACTACTGGTACAGATTGCTCAGTCAACTGAACAGTAGAGATAATTAATGAAACATTAGTCAAGTCTTTTTTCATTAGATTATGTTTGGAAACAACTTCAGTTAAAGCTGCAGCTGGCAAAATTCTTTTAATTTTGGCACAAATTAGCGAACTCATGCCAATACCATTAGGACATACGAATAGAATTCGATTTATTGCCTTATTACGCTCAACCGCTGCTTGAAAATGCAATGTAACGAAGCCTACTTCATCATCAGAAATAGGTAAATCATTAATTTTAGCAAATTCACTTAATGCATACCAAACTACACCATATAAATCAGGATAATTATTTTTTATTTCTCCTAATAATGGATTGATAACCGTTGTTTTTGACTGCAGGCGAAATTTCATTTGATACAAATGTACAATTAAAGAGTTAACTAAAATAGTGTCCTTATTTACATCAATACCTAAAGCATCACAGACATTGACAATGAGCTTTTTAACTTCGTTTACAAAGCCAAGTGGTACCTGGTCATTTTTCATAAAAAAATTTACACCGTTGCCAATCACAATATATGAAAGATACTCAGATTCTGTATTATTAAGTTGATAAATTCCTGCTTCTTCAATCGTTCTAAGCAGCTGATAAACCAAAGGATACTGTTCAATCTGCTGAAACAAGATATTCATCGACTTGTCCCAGCTAATTTGATGCCCTTTCTTTCCCCTAAATACCAAAATAGCGGTCGATATTGTTATGTCATTAAGACAATTTTCGGGCAGTTCAAGTTTCCATGCTTGCAATTTTCCACGGAATAACTGAAGTATCTGTAAAATCAAATTACTATCAACAAACAAATTGATTAGATTTTTTAGTTCTAAACTATTTAATTCAAATAAATCAATTACAACCCGTTTAATTATTTTTTGCTTATCAAGTTCACTTCCTCCAAGATATGATCCAGAATTATTAAAACTCAGGGCAACATTGTCTTTGGCCAAACGCTTTTTTAAAACAGCAATATCATTGGCGATACTACTTCGAGAAACATAATAATCATCTGCTAAATGCTGATAACTAAGATGCTCACCATTAATCAGACGAGCCAAAATGTAATATTTTCTTTCTTTACTGTCTATACATTTGTGTGTGTCCAAGATTATCACCTCTTATACCTATAGTATTTAGTTACCCTTTATTTAGGAAGAACAAAGAGAAACAAAATTTTTGGCTAAAAAGTTGAACACCTATTTTTGATTGCTCTTGTTTACAAAAGACCGGCATTTTTTATCCACAATTTATGACACACAGCAGT
>CALYQE010000144.1 GCA_945281075.1 uncultured Lactobacillus sp.
TCTTTCATAAAATGCATCCTTTCTTTGTTAGTTTGTTCACTATCATCATAAAGTAGTACTTACAAAAAGGCCAATACTGGTTTTTAATAGTCGATAGAGAAAACCTATGAAAATAACTTGATTTGGTTAAACAAGTCAACAGTATTAGGTTCAAAATTGTTTTTAAGTTTAACGACCACAACTTGATATTTGTAGGGCGAGTCAATAAAGCTGACTTTTTTAATGTTGGTTTTATTGGCAATTGGATAATCTTTGGGTAAAAAGCCTACGTAATCATTGTGCTCAATTAAAAAAAGTTCACTGTCAATGTCATCCACTTCTTCGGCTATATGGAGCTTTAAGCCGATTTTCTCAGTTCTTTTTGTCATAATGTCATAAGATTGACCAATCATTCGGTGGCTGAGCATAATTAAAGGATATTGATAGACTTCATCAATATTGGCAGTTTCTTTTTCAGCTAAAGGATGATAACGATTGACGCAGACTACGAAATCTCCTTTGGCAATCGGAATGATATCCATCTTTTTATCTTCGGTTAATGCAGTATCGTAGGTAACTATTAAATCTGTCTTGCCTTCTGTCAGACTTTTAATTTCGTCGCTAATGTTTTGCTTAATTACTGTAATGTTGTTTTCATGGATTGAATCAATAAGATTCTCCAAAACGTTAAGTTCAACGACTGAATTATAGCCAATACAAACTTGGTGATTTTTGGCAGAAATATATTGGCTGACTTTTTGATTAAAAATCTGGTATTGTTTCAAAACCTTTTTAGCTTCTTTATAAATTATTTTGCCTGTATTTGTTAATTTCACCGGCTTGTACTTCCGATCAAAAAGAGTGGTGCCCAATTGCTTTTCAATTTCCTTAATCTGCTGAGTAATACTGGTTTGAGCTACATGATTGATTTTTCCAGCCTTTGTAAAACTGCCCGTTTCAGCAACATCACAAAAATATTTTAAGTTAAGTAGTGTTAGCATAATTTATCTCTTTCTCTAAACTTTGAAAAGTGATTAAATTGGTAGATTTGTTTGATATTTTAATCAGCATGTATTACACAAAGCGCTTTATTCATTCTACTATAAGAAGTGTTTTAAGAAAAAAATATCATTGAGTCACAAAAACGCTAGAAAGTTCACTTCCTAACGTTCTTGTTTAATTAATAATATGATATGAAGTAAAAAACTATTTATTAACTAGTTTCAAAGCATCTAGAGCCGCTATCCTTCCAGAATATGCGCAGTAGCCAGCACAGGTTCCACAGACATTAGGACTATAAGTATCTCCGCATAATTTGCCAGCCGCGTCAGCCCCTATTGCATATAGGCCAGGGATAACAGTACCCTTGTCGCTTAAAACGCGATTATTCAAGTCGGTCTTTAATCCTCCTAAAGTTGTAAACGCACCAATTCCGAGCTCAAAAGCATAGAAAGGACCTTTTTTAACTGGAATCATAAAGTGTGAATCTTTTTCAAAATCATCGTCTTGACCTTTTTCGCACAGATAATTATAACGTTCAAGATTAGTGCTGAGATTAGACAGATTCAATTCTTTTGCCAATTGCTCTATGCTATCTGCCTTATGAATAAAAGGTAATTTTTCCATTAAAGCGTTATCAATCTGATCTTGTAAATGACTAAATGGTTTATTAATATTCTCATAGTAAATCTCTATAGACTTAAAAAGCCTTTGCTTTGTTAAGTAGTTAACAGTAGATTGATCAATAATTGAATATACTTTATTTTGATGAAGAAAGACATTTCCACAATTTGCAAAATTATCGGTTACTTGTTCGTTAACAAATCTATCGCCTTGCTCGTTAACAAATAATAATGATTGAAGCGCAGCTGCAGTATTCATTTCAGAATACCAGTATTTGTAAGCGGGATTGGTAGGATCATTAAGATAGCCATTAAATGCCATTAGAGTGCCCTTAGCTACTCTCTGTGCTCCAGCTGCCCAAGCTAATTTTTGTCCATCACCGGTATTTTTACCTGAGTTAATGTTAATAATTTTAGATGGATCATAACCAGTTTCTTCTTTTACTAACTTTTTGTTGTTTAAAAAGCCACCGGTTGCTATTATAACAGCTTTGGCAGAAATCGCTTCTTCAGCATTATTTTCTTCATTTTTTATTACTAAGCCTGAAACTTGTCCTCGGTTATCTTTCAAAATTCGCTCCGCAGATATAGAAGTTTGAATTTCTCCACCAGCTTTTTTGACCGAAGGAACAAGATGATTTTGAATTTGTTCTTTTCCTTGACCTTTTAGCAAGTGCCACGTCATCAAACCTGAACCTAATTTAGTTACCTCGGAGAATTCAATACCTATTTTCTTATGTAACCAAGATAAAGTTTCAGCACTATTGTTAAAATACTCTTTTAAACTGCGAGCATCTGCTTCATAATGAGAATAATCTAATTCAGCTTGTACTAACTGTGATGGCGTATAATTTATCCCTTTTTTCTGTTGCATTTCAGTACCCACGGCACAAAGTCCTTCAACATAATTACCACTGCCACCAAGATGCCTTCCTTTTTCTAATACTAGTGTTTTTAAACCACTATCTGCAGCTTGAAACGCTGAAATCAAGCCCGATAAACCGCCACCAACAATAACTACATCATAATTTTTATTTTTAGTCAGCATGTATATTTACCTCTTTCTTTATTAAATCGCTTACATTCATTAATTTAACATATTTGATGACTATGTTATTATTAAAGTGGTAATTACTAATAAGGAAAACTAATAAGAAAAATGAATATAGAGCAATTAACAATCTTCATCAATTTAGCAGAAAATTTAAGCTTTACACAAACAGCAATGAAATTGAATTTATCTCAATCAGCTGTATCTCAAAACATTTCAAAAATTGAAAACCATTTAGGTGTTAACCTTTTTGTTCGCAATAGAAGAACTGTCTTGTTGACTGAAGCAGGAAAAAGCTTTTATCACAATGTGAAGCCAGTAATTAATATTTATTACAAGGCTAGGCAGCAAGCGCAACAAGTTGCTAATAACGGTAAAGTTAACTTATGCATTGGGTATAGTGGCACACCATGGGAAATTGAAGAACTGCCTAAGATTGTTAACAAATACAGACTTGAGCATCCAAAAGTCAAAATTTTTTTGGGAATATATAGTCATGAGGATTTAAAGCAACGGCTGAGTGATGGCGACCTCGACATAATATTGACTATGCCGGACATCATTAGAAATATGGTAAATATTAACTTTACGAACCTGACGAATGGCAGATATGTGGTAAGCTTTCCAAAGGCTAAGCGAATCGCAAATAAAAAAGAACTAGAGATTACGGATCTTAACGGCCAAAGCATTATTTTCCTTGATACCCAGTGGCTCCCCTCAATCTCAATAAATTTACAAAGAAAAATCAACAGTATGAATAAGAATTTAGACATTATTTATGCAAATAACATTACTGCTGAAAATGCTATGGTGCAGTCTGGAATAGCATTGGGGTTATGGTGCAATTTCGTGACAGCAAGCAATGATCACACCATCTGCACGCTTCCACTTAGAACAGGCTTAAAACCTCAATATGGAATAGCTTCGAGAAAAGAAGATATTTCAAAAACAGAACAGGACTTTATAGCTTGGTTAAGAAGGCAAAAAATTGAGTGGAACTAGCTTCATTCACCTAAATTTTTTCGTTTTGAAAATAAAAATCCTCTTCATCATAAAAGATGAAGAGAATTAATGGCTTTTGATAAAAGCCACTATAGCATCCCAGTATAGACTACCTAACAATACTGAGGTAATTATCATTTTAACGAAAAATATGCGGTGATTCCATGTTTGTTAAAAAATTGCAAACCTATTTATCACCGCTTATAATGGTGTTTTTAACGATAACATAATCAACAAGCTTAATTGAACTGAGCGTTTTGCCACCTGCATAAGGGATAGAAGATTTAAGTCTGCCTGCCTTTCGGTCAAGGTATCAACAATTGAGCCCCGTTATGGTACAAGCATTTGTTTATCCTCAACGTTGCGGTAGACGGAGCCCCAATATTGCTTGTAGGTTTTACCGTCAATCTTAATAACATTACCTGGGGATTCTTCGTGGTTAGCTGGCATTGAACCCATTGAACCGATCATGACCATTGTTGCACCAAAGCGAATAGATTTTGCTATATCGCCGTTATAACGTATACCACCATCAGCGATTAGTGGTTTGCTGGCAGCTATACTGCAATTATAAGTTGGCACGTGGTTACCAAGAAGCGCTTGCCGGTCTGACGGGCGACCAAGAAATTGTGACATCTGTCTGTGCCCATATGCATAATAAGGGAACAGATGATATTTCGACAGTTGACTATTGGTAACTAAACGGAGCCCCACAGCCCATTTCGGCCATTTTTAGCAAGAGCAGACAGACTACCAAGACAAAGCACTGGTATAGCAGAGACCTGATTCTATGAATTCGATCTGATAGTTGTGCCAAAGATTTAAGATCTTAATTTAGTCATAATAAAAGCCTCGAAGTTGTTCTAACT